>JAZQHL010000021.1:0-3547 GCA_045540595.1 Ruminococcus sp. | reverse complement strand
TGAGCATCTCTTCAAGATGTTTGTAGGAGAGGAAGAGAGGATCTGTAAGAGGAGCCTCGAAGGGAACACCCTTTGTGTTAATGTCGATGGGCATTGCACGGTCGTAAACCTTATCAGTAATAGCGAAGGTAGAGTCGTCGTTATTAGCTGTACCGATGTACCACATATTCTCGGGAAGGTGAAGCTTACCGTTGTCAAGATGTTTGGGGTCAGATTCCCATACGTTGGGAACAAGGTCAACAATCCACTCATCTCTTGAGGGCATTTCAAGGATAGAAAGCATCTCAGCGAAGTAGTACTCAACACGGGCGATGTTCATCTCGTCCAGGATTGTCAGGTAGATGTTCTCATTGTAAGTAGCCTCGTACATAGCACGGAGAAGCTCAGTCTCATTGTAACGCTTTGTAAATTCGTTGAAGTAACCGAACAGCTCAGAACGGTCACGCCATGAAGGCTGAATGGAAGTGATGACAGCATCATTCTGAATGAACTTACCAAAAGCATAGGGGAGAGATGTTTTACCTGTACCGGAAATACCCTGAAGGATAATAAGTCTGGTAGATGCAAAGGATGCAAGGAACAGACGAATGATCTTGATATCATAGTAAAGACCAAGTCTGGAGCAAGCAAAGTTTCTGAATCTTTCGCAGATTTCGGGAAGAGTGATTTCGTTGTCGTATACAGGGGGAACATAGTCAGCCCAGAGAGCGTCAACCTGAGACAGCTTGAAGAATCTGCTTTCGCCTTCCTCAAGGGGCTTGTCGCTATTGCCGGTGAGAGTATCGATCTCGTCACCTGTAAGCTCTGCAATCTCATTGGGATTAAGGCCAATCTGAGAAACCTTCATAGAGAGGATCTTATCTTTCTCAAGGTTAAGTCTCATAACCTCACGGTTAAGTGCCTGAACTTCCTCAACAAGGTCGTTAGTGTCATTGACTTTCTTTCTGAAGCGGATAAACTTCTTTAAGCCCATAACAACAAGGAATACAAGCAGAACCAGAACTGCAATGATCAAGAGCATACCGATTACTGCATAAAGCCAGGCAACACCGCCAAGCTCAGTTGTATGAGCGTTTACAATGTCCACATACTTGGGGAAATTGAACATCTCACCGATTCCTCTGAAAATATTGGAAATAGCAGTCCAGAGTCCTCCCAAAAACTGTCCGAAGAACTCAAAGAAAAAGTTTAAAATGCCATCCATAATTTTATTCTCCTTTACAAGAACTTAAAAAAGATTTACCCGCAGGCAATCTGAAGAATACACAAAAGTCTTTTTTCTCTGTTTGATTGAGTACCAAGGCTCCCTTGTGCAAAGGGAGCTGTCAGCCGTATGGCTGACTGAGGGATTGTCAAACAATTAAGAATCTGTTTTATAAAAACCAGAACATAGTCTTTTGTATATTATTCAAACTGTCTCACGGACATCAATAGTTTCTTAATACTCTGCTGACGCATCAAGAAACTATTGAACGTCTGTAAATTTCATAATAAATAAGCTTCCTGCCTTTTTATTATTTACTCGCCTTCAGCAGGCGGAGTGCCCGTCGAGGGCTGAGCATTCTCTGAGGCAAGTTTCCTCATATACTCTTCGGCAATTCTTCTCTTCTCTTCCTCAGAAAGTTCGCCTGTAGAGGGGGCTCCCTCTGTTGCCATCTTCTGAGCTTTGTAAGCAATGAAGTTACGAATAACACGAATAGCCTGAACAATTACGAAGATAAGAATCGGAACAACAATGCAGAGAAGGAAACCAAGAGGGGACTGCACAAAGTCGATTGCTTTACCAATACCGCCGATGCGTGTTCCTGTGTATACAGCAACGATTTCATCAGCTGTCTTCAGGTTAATATCCTCAAGCACGTTATTGATACCCTTTGTGCGGTACATCTCAACACCATTTACATCTACAACCTCAATGATATTATGGGTTACCAGAATAGGTACTGAGAATAACTGTTCCGGGGTAGCCTCTGAGTATGTTCCGTCCTCGTTCATAATAACGGGCATATAGAACATTACAGTGTCGCCAACCTCGTAAGAATCTTTATCAGAAATCTTGCTGATAATGATGTCACCTTTGAAGATTGCGCCTTCTGCTTTGGAGCCGTCTTCGTTGTAAGCTTCCATTGATTCAGTCTGTACGCTGTTGATAGTATAGCCGAAGATATGGGAGACATTTCCCGTTTTCTGCGTCAGAGCTATAACAAGCACTGCAGTTGCAAAAACAAGGAACAGTACTATGAGTATGTCTAAAAGAGTATTTAAGACATTTTTTACTTTTGTGTTCACGGCAAATGCCTCCCAAGGTTAGTTAAAATTCAGTGATAATTATGTATCTGGTTGGTTTGTTAAATTATGTTGTAGGAATAGCTTTGAAAGAAATGGAAACTGTGAAATCAGCACCGGAGAGCTCGTTTCTGCAAGCTGTATCCTGACCCTCGAACCAAACGTAAACGAGGAAGTGTCTACCGTCTGCTGCTACCCAGTTTTCAGCAACTGTCTTTTTGCCTGCAGCCTTGAGTGTGATTGCATTACCTTCTGCAAGGTCTGTTGTGTCATCTGTTGTAGTTGTGTTGTATACGAGGGGCTTGTAAGTGCTAACAGTAGAAGTGTTGCCTTCTGCATCTACAACTGTCATTGTACCTGTGCTGTTGAGTACGCCGCCGCCTACCCAAGCGTTATTTGTAACATCATAAAGACCAACTCTCTCGTAGCCTCTTACGTTTGTACCTGTGATAGAAATTGTAGCTTCAAGAGTTGCTGTTGTTGTAGCATCACCCTTTACCCAGAAATGCTCTGCAACATAGTCATCGTTTACAGTTGCGTCCATACCAGCTGCACCGTCATAAGAACCATCAGCGTTGTCAGTTTTTGTTGTAATGAATGAAGCATTTGTAATTGTTGCGAAGTTGGGAGATGTGGGTCTTGCTTCTCCAAGTGTGTGGCCGAAGTTGATAGAGCCTTTCCAGTCAGATGCAGCAATATCTGCAAGTGAAGCTGCATTTGTCTTAGCGATGTAGAGACCGCTTGCTGCAGAAGCTGTCATCTGGATACCGGAAGCTTTTGTTGAATCATTGCTGGAGAACCAAGCAAATGTTGCGCCACTCAGAGCTACGATAGCAACAAGAAGGAGTGCTACGGAAGAGATGAGTGAACTTTTTCTGAATGTTGAGTGTTTCATAAAGAAATTCCTCCAATAAAATATTTTTGCCGAATTGCCCCTCGGCGAGGGTAATTTATAAATCCAAATGGATCAGGATACCGTAGGGGAGATGTTACTCGCGTCCTGCTTTGAGTTCAGCAGCCTCAAAGTTCATTGCAAGTCTCATGTGTCCGCCCATGATATCATTGATACATTCTGAATCCTCACCTTCAAACCAGATGACAACAGTGTATTTGTCAACCTCACCAACCTCGAAGTCGGTTACAAGCTCTGTATATACTGTATCATCATCAAGGAAGAGTACTGCGTTTTCTGTGCCTTCGCCTGCAATCAGCTCGGGAGAATCTTTAGTACCTAACTTGGGTTTTGCATAAATTGTGGGTT
>JAZQHL010000020.1:0-4503 GCA_045540595.1 Ruminococcus sp. | reverse complement strand
TCGTAGCCATGTCGTTCTGTGAGCCAAGGAGTTGGGGAAACATGTTGTCTTCCTTAAGACCGCTTGGCCTCCGACTTCAACAAGACGAAGGTTAGCCTCGGAAAGACGCTGTTTAGCAGCAACGTCACCGTCTTTGATACGGATTGCAAGTTCAATTTCCTCCTCAGATGTAAGCAGAGGAACACGACCGATTTCCTTAAGATAAACTTTAACAGGGTCATCGATAGCAATATTTTCAACGCCGTCTGATTCATATGTGTCGCCATCTACTGCTGAAGTTACCTCAAGGTCAATATCATCAAATTGTAAATCGTCGTTATCTTCGATAATCTCGATACCCATACTCTCCAGTGTATCGTAGAGTTTTTCAAGCTGTTCGGGATCAAAGTCCATCTCACCGATTGCATCAAGGATATCCTTGTTGGTAAGATGACCTTTGCTTTTACCAAGTTCTGCAAGTTCTTTGATTACTGATTTCTTATCCTGAATTGATCCTGCCATTTTAACATTTCCTTTCTGAAACAACAATGTATATAATTTTTATTCTTCCTGGTTTTTACGCTTTTTCTTTCTCCTGAGCATATCCATAATATCCTCGGGAGACATATCAGTTGCTTTCTCAGGTGTAAGCTTTTCTCTTTCTTCAATGATAGTATTTATGTACTCATACATTGCTTGCTTTGTTGCTGCCTGAGAATTATAAGCATTGATAATTGCGAAATATCTTGATGCTTCGTCTGCTGTAAAATCACGGGTTACAGTATCACTTGGAGACACTCCCTCGTCAATTTTTGATAGAACATAAGCATAAAGTTGTGAGTTGAATTTTGTAACAAATCCTTCGGGGGGAAGTTTTTGTCTTGCCACAACTGCCATATCGTGATTGAACACAAGGAAAGCTATAAGCATTTCTTCTGCTTTGGCAGCACGGGTGTTTGATGCTTTTTCAGTATTTATAGTATCTTTCCGACCGGTAAGGTTATCAGAAAGCTGGGTAAACTGTTTCTTTGCGGTTTCTCCTGATTTTTTTCTGTTGAGTTTTCTCAAATCCTCAAGAATTGCACTCTTTTCAATGCCTAACTCCGCAGAAAGTTTGGATACATAAATATCCTGTTCAACTGAGCTGTCAAGAGAAGCAATGACCTTGAGGGCATCTGTCATATATGCTGCTTTTGCATCAGGTCGGGTTATATCGTAACGAGTTCTCAGTTTATAAAGTCTGTACTCTACATCATTTCCGCTGTTTTCAAGAATATTTTTAAAAGCAGCAGGACCTTTATCTCCACGGTTTCTGATAAATTCATCAGGGTCTTTGCCATCAGGGATATTAATAATACGGATTGAAAGACCTACACTCCTTAGAATTTCTATTGCTCTTGATGTCGCCTTCTGTCCTGCTTCATCAGCATCATAGCATATAATAACCTCATCAGCATAACGTTTAATAAGCAAAGCCTGCTCTGAAGTCAATGCTGTGCCCAATGTTGCAACTGCATTTCTGAAACCAGCCTGATTGAGAGCGATTACGTCCATATAACCTTCGCAGAGGATAAGTGTCCTGTCCCCTGTATTCTTAGCGTTATTAAGAGAAAACAGATTAGCACTTTTCTTGAAAGCAAGAGTATCAGAAGTATTGAGATATTTTGGTTTCTGGTCAGTGAGGATTCTGCCGCCGAAAGCAATTACGTTTCCACGAAGATCGATAATGGGAAACATAACTCTGTCAGCAAATCTATCAACAATCCTTCTGCCGTCAGAACTTCTGAAAGCGAGGTTTGCAGAGACGATTTCATTATCTGTAAACCCAAGTTTACGCAGATAATCACACAGAGCAAAGCGGCTTTTTGGCGAATAACCAAGCCCGAATCGCTTTATTGTGTTATCTGAAAGACCTCTGCTGTGAAAATAATCAAGTCCTCCCCTGCCTGCAGGCTCATATAATTGCTTGTAATAAAAACGGGCGGCTTCACGGTTTGCTTCAAGAATTCTGGTTCTTAATTTTGACATACCGTCATCATAGGAATTCTCCGGCATTTCCATACCTGCTCGTTGAGCAAGAAACTTGACGGCTTCTATGTAATCAAGATTCTCTATTTTCATAGTAAAGGTGATTACATCACCGCCGACACCGCAGCCGAAACAATAAAAAGAGCCGTTTTCGGGGTAAAGATTGAAAGAAGGAGTTTTTTCCGAATGAAAAGGACATAAACCAACAAGATTTCTGCCACGATGTTTAAGATTCACATAACCTGAAACAATATCTGTTATACTGCAACGAGATTTTAACTCCTGCAAAAAACTATCAGGTAATGCCACAATGGTCTCCTCCTTTCCTGAAAATAACACAATTTTCTGATTGTTTGAATATATATACGATGAAAAAATGAATTTTCCTGCTTGAAAAAACAGAAAAATTCATTTTATTTGAAAAATATTTATTTTATTAAAATACACAAGTAAAAATTTATATGCTCACAGGGAAATATGCCTCTGTTTCAGATACTACGGTGACAGTTCCTGATGTTGTATCAGTGATAAGTTTCTGAAGTCGCGGAAGCTCTGAAATGGGAATATGAAAAGCAAGAATTACTTTATCAGAAAAATCCGCATTATCAATGGTACCGCCGTTTTCAGGAACAAGAGAATTGAGTTTTCCGTACTGATTGTATGTACACTCAAGAGTGCACAAAGCACAACTTCTCATCATTATCTGACCTGCAGCTTCAACAGCAAGAGATGCAGAATGAGAATATGCACGGACAAGACCACCGCCGCCTAAAAGTATACCGCCGAAATACCTTGTAACGACTATACAAACATCAGTGAGTCCGCTTTTACGTATAACATCAAGCACAGGCATACCTGCTGTACCCTGAGGCTCGTTGTCATCACTATAACGACAGGTGTTCTGCTCTCTTAATACATAAGCATAGACATTATGTGTTGCGTCCCAGTGTTTGGATCTGATGAAGTTTATAAAATCCAGAGCCTCTTTTTCTGTTGTGACTGGTTTGATGTAGCCGATAAAACGAGAACGTCTTTCCACAAACTCGGGAGCAGCCTCACGGCTGATGGTTTTATAATCAGCAGGCACAGTATCACCTCTGCAAACAAGATAAAAACAGACGGCACTTCAAAAGTGAAGTACCGTCTCTTAAGCCGAATTGACTATTACTCGATGCCGTAACGTTTCTTGAATCTATCTACGCGTCCGCCGGTATCAACGAGCTTCTGCTTTCCTGTGAAGAAAGGATGGCACTTTGAACAAATTTCAACACGCTGGTTGGGCTTTGTAGAGCCAGTCTCGATAACATTGCCACAAGCACAGGTAATAGTAGTCTGCTCATAGTTAGGATGGATATTCTCCTGCATTTCTTTTCACCTCTTTCGCTGATGCCGTAGTAACAGATGAATTATACTACATAACATTGCAAAATGCAAGTATTTTTTATAAATCTTCGAAAATATTTCAATATTTTTTTAATTTAAGAGTCATTAAGCCTTATCTTGAAGAGATATGATAAGAATAATCCTCTAAAATCATATCGTATCGACGCATATTGAGCGCGTGTTCTTTTCCTACATAGCGATAAAGATCAGGTGCATAGGATAAACCCGTGTCTGCTTCTTCCCCTTCGGGATAACGAAGCACAAAACCATAATTCACACTATACTTCTGAAGCCACTTTCCTGCCTTTGTGTTCTGAAAGTTTCCTTCTTCGTCAGTTGTGAAACGGATAAGGAGTCCTGTCTGACTTTCGCTGCAACCAGCCTCAGGGCAAATCTTCATAGTTTCTGACTCTGATTTGATTTCAGAATAATCATTATTTTTCTTTACTTCTGCAAGAGTCTTTTCAAAAAGTTCTGCCTGGTCAGCATAGGATACATATCCTGTCTTTACAGAAATAATTATACCCTGTGAATTTGCATCACTGATCATTTCATCAAGATCATCCGCTGCAAGTTTTGAAACCTGAGCACCGCCGAAAGGTGTAAGTTCAGGAACATAGGATTCGTCCATGGGATAATGTTCATTGACAACATGAAGAAGGATTTCATCATCAACAACAATTACCTGATCAGGAGTTGAAACCCCAGTTTTTGCATCGTTGAACCCAACCTCTGCCCAGTAAGAAACCATTATTCCAAGAAAAAAGACACCTACAATAATAACAGGCATAAAGAACAGAAAGAAGGTTTTGAGTTTTGTGTGCTCATTTACACGTCTGCCACGATAATTATATTTATTTCTGATATCGTATCTATTATATGGCATTAGTTCTCCAATCAGTTGATAACCTTTGTCTCAATCTCTTCAACTGCACGTGCAATATATTCATCAAGGCTCATTGCACCCAGATCTCCTGCTTTACGTGCACGGACTGAAACAGTGTTGTTCTCAATATCCTTATCACCAAGAATAATCATATAGGGAACTTTCTCAAGCTGTGCCTCACGGATCTTATAACCAACCTTCTCGGAACGGTCATCAACCTCTACACG
>JAZQHL010000019.1:0-4862 GCA_045540595.1 Ruminococcus sp. | reverse complement strand
CTGTTATCGCAAAGCGCGGCAGCGGTGTTTCCGAGACATTCACAGTAAGACGTGTATCTTACGGTGTTGGTGTTGAGAGAGTATTCCCTGTAAACTCCCCCAACGTAACAGATGTTCAGATCATCAGACACGGTAAGGTTCGCAGAAGCAAGCTCTACTATCTCCGTGACAGAGTTGGTAAGGCTGCTAAGGTTAAAGAAGCTATCAAGAAGTAATTTAATCAAACTACAGAAAAAGGGACATTCCGTCCCTTTTTTTACTATCATTCAGGTGTTAATATGAGAAAAATCGATCTTGATGAATATGATATTGATATTCAGGATGAATCCTTTGGTATTGATGAAAGTCAGATGACCAAGGTAACACCGAACAGTTCTTCAACTACAAATGCACTCTACGAGTGGATTCATTCTATCGTGGTTGCAGTTGTAATTGTAGTTCTGCTCCTGACCTTTGTTTTCCGTCTTATCAATATTGACGGTACATCTATGGAGAATACACTGAAGCATAACGATAAGGTTATCCTTACCAACTTCTTCTACGAGCCTGAAGTTGGTGATATCGTTGTAATTCCTGCCGGTAAATACTACGATAAACCTATCATCAAGCGAATTATTGCTCTGGAGGGACAGGAGGTCTACATCAACTATAAAACCCACGAGGTTTTTGTTGATGGAATTCTTCTTGAAGAGGACTATATCTCTACTGAGACTATATCCAAAGAAGGCGAGAGCGAATATTCAATAACAGTCGGTGAAGGTGAAGCATTCATTTTAGGTGATAACCGTGATGTTTCATACGACAGCCGTTATTTTGACTGTGTAAGTGTTGATGATATAATCGGTAAGGCTCAGTTTGTCATTCTTCCACCTAACCGTTTCGGTTACTTATATTAAGAGCAAAGAATCAAAAGCTTACATCATCTGATGTAGGCTTTTTTGTTTTGAGGTGATTTTATGAGTACAAATCAGAACATACAGTGGTTTCCGGGTCATATGACCAAAACCAAGAGAATGATTGAAGCATCACTGAAACTTGTAGATGCTGTGGTAGAAATCAAAGACGCCCGAATTCCCGTGTCTTCTACAAACCCCGACATTGATTCTCTTGTAGGCAGCAAACCCAGACTCATTCTTCTGAATAAATGTGATATGGCAGACCCTGCTGCCACTGCAAAGTGGATTGATTATTACAGCAAAAAAGGTATCCGTGCTCTTGCGATCGACTGCAGAAGCGGCAAAGGTCTCAGCAGTGTTGTGCCCGAATGCAGAAAACTTCTGAAATCCTATATCGAAAAAAAACAGGCAAGAGGAATAAAGAATCCTTCAATCAGAGTAATGATTGTCGGTATACCTAATGTGGGTAAATCTTCATTTATCAATAAAGTTGTAAAGCAGAATCGTGCAAAGGTTGAAGACAGACCCGGTGTTACAAGAGGTAACCAGTGGTTTACACTTGACCGTGGTTTTGAACTTTTGGATACCCCGGGTGTACTCTGGCCGAAGTTTGAAGACCAGCTTGTAGGTGAGCGCCTTGCATTCACAGGTGCTGTAAAAGACCAGATCTTGGATACCGAACTTCTGGCGGTACGTCTTCTTGATCTGCTCAAGGATATCAAGCCCCAGAAGTTTATGGAAAGATTCTCCCTTGATGCTGATACAGTAGCAGATACAGATTCTTACGAACTTCTGGAAACAATCGGCAGAAAACGCGGTATGCTTATCTCAGGAGGAGAGGTCAACACAGAGCGTGCATCAGCAATGCTTCTGGACGAATTCCGCGATGCACGACTCGGCAGAATCACACTTGAATTTCCTCCTACAGACGAGGTGTAATTATGGATTGGCTTGAATTTGAAAACCTTGCTTATGAAAAAGGCTTTAACAGTGTCTGCGGTGTAGATGAAGCAGGCAAAGGACCTCTTGCAGGCCCTGTATGTGCTGCGGCGGTTATTCTTCCCAAAGGTATGATTCTTGAAGGTGTAAACGATTCAAAGAAACTGTCTGAGAAAAAACGTGAGAAACTCTTTGATGTTATTACAGAGTCTGCTGTTTCCTATAGTATTGCCTATGCAACTGTAGAAGAAATCGAAGAAATCAATATTCTTAATGCAACAATGCTTGCCATGAAAAGGGCTGTAGAGGGCTTACAGGTGCCTGCAGATTTTGCCTATATTGACGGCAACCGTACACCTGACCTTCAGATACCATGCGAGTATATAATCAAAGGCGATGCACGTTCAATGTCTATTGCAGCTGCGTCAATTCTTGCCAAGGTATCCCGAGACAGACTCCTTCTGGAATATGCAAAAGAATACCCCCAGTATTGCTTTGAAAAACACAAGGGCTATGGTACAAAACTTCATACTGATTTGATTAAAGAATACGGACCTTCTCCTGTACACAGACTGAGTTTTCTCAAGAACATTCTTAAGTGATTATGGGACTTTTCACACATATCAGCAAAGGAAAAGTCGGTGAAGATTACACCGCAAAATTCCTCAGAAGAAATAAATACAGAATACTTGAACGTAATATGCGTAACAAGTATTCTGAAATTGACATCATAGCAGAGAATAAAGAGTATATTATATTTGTTGAAGTCAAAACAAGAACAGGCGAGGGCAGCCCAAGACCCGCAGATGCTGTAAATATCAGAAAACAGCAGATGATTCAAAGGGCTGCAAAGTATTATCTGACATACACAAATCAAAGTTCAAAGCAACCCCGATTTGATGTGGCAGAAGTGTTTTTGTCAGCAGATAATAATAAACCATATAAGATTAACTATATAGAAAACGCCTTCATTCAGGGAGGAAATTATGCGGTTTACTGACCTGCATTGTGACACACTTTATAAAGCTGTTATCGAGAATAAAAGTCTGAATGAATCCTCATATGAGGTTTCTGTAAGCCGTGGCAAGGAGTTCAGTTGCTGGACTCAGTGTATGGCAATATGGATTCCTGATGAATTAAGCGCTGAAAATCAGATGCGGCTTTATCTCAGAGCACAAGAACATCTTTCACAGCAGAGCAAAGTTTTCAACATTCCTGTTGTGACAAATACAGATGAATATAATAACAACAATCATAAATTTATATTCACGGTTGAAAACGGAGCTTTTCTGGCAGGGGATATAAGAAATATTGAGCTTCTCAGAAAGCATAATGTCCGTATGCTTACACTCACCTGGAACGGTGAAAACTGCATTGGCGGTGGAGCGAAGGCTCAGTATAAAGGTCTTACTGATTTCGGCAGGGCTTGTGTGAAAGAACTTGAAAACAGCAACATTACAATCGACATTTCACACGCAAGTGACAGGTTGTTTTTCAATGTAGCAGAGATTGCATCAAAACCTTTGGTTGCATCACATTCAGACTCAAGAACTCTCTGTCCCAATATGCGTAACCTCACCGATGAACAATTTGAAATTATCCGGAAAAGCAGGGGGCTTGTGGGCCTTAATTTTCACAGAGAATTTCTTTCTCCAGTTTCAGAAAAAGCCTCAATCAAAGATGTCCTTCTCCATGCAGAACACTTCCTTTCTTTGGGCGGTGAAGATGTGCTTTGTATCGGCTCTGATTTTGACGGAAGCGATATTCCTTCAGACCTTAATTCTCTGGATAAAATACCGATTTTATACGAAGAATTCCTGAAAATCGGATATAATGAGCAACTTGTACAAAAAATCATGTTCTATAATGCTCATAATTTCTTTAGTGTATTTTGACTTTTTACAGATTATGGTGTAAAATAATATATTATTCGCAATGAAAGGGTGGTTTGGTTAACAATGCTTTATACCAGCACACAGAATAATAAAGAATCCGTTTCTGCAGCACAGGCAATTGCACAGGGTATTTCCCGTGACGGCGGCCTTTTTGTGCCCGAAACATTTCCCGTATATGACGGAATCACTTTCGAGACTCTCTTAGGTCTTGATTACAGAGAGAGAGCAAAGAAAATCCTCTCTGATTACCTCACAGATTTCACACCTGAAGAAATTGCAGATTGTGTTGATAACGCATATACTGCTGAAAAATTCGGCGGTGACAATCCTGCTCCCATTGTTTCAGTAAATCACAATGGCGCAGAGCTTAACATTCTTGAACTCTGGCATGGTCCTACTTGTGCTTTCAAGGATATGGCTCTTCAGATTCTGCCTCATCTGCTTACAAAGTCTCTTAAGAAGACCGCAGACGGCAAGAAAGCAGTAATCCTTGTTGCAACATCAGGTGATACAGGTAAAGCAGCACTTGAAGGCTTCAAGGATGTAGAAAACACAGAAATCATTGTTTTCTATCCCTCTGACGGTGTCAGCCCCATGCAGAAGCATCAGATGAACACCACAAGCGGTGAAAACGTTGGTGTGTGTGCAATCAGAGGTAACTTTGACGATGCACAGACAGGCGTTAAGAAAATCTTCACTACAGAAGAAGTTATCAATGCTCTCGAGAATAACGGTCTTATGTTCTCCAGTGCAAACTCCATCAACTGGGGCAGACTTCTTCCTCAGATTGTTTACTATGTATCTGCATACTGCGATATGGTAAACGCAGGTAAGATTGCTCTTGGCGATAAAATTAATATCGTTGTTCCTACAGGTAACTTTGGTAATATTCTTGCCGCTTATTATGCTTGCGAGATGGGCGTTCCTGTTAACAAGTTTATCTGTGCTTCTAACTCTAATAACGTTTTGACTGATTTTATCAATACAGGCGTTTACGATAAGAACAGGGATTTCTATACTACTATTTCTCCGTCTATGGATATCTTAGTAAGTAGTAATCTTGAACGTTTGCTTTACAAGCTTTCTGATAATAACGATGAACTTGTCAGAGAGCTTATGAATAAACTCAAAA
>JAZQHL010000018.1:0-5616 GCA_045540595.1 Ruminococcus sp. | reverse complement strand
GCAGATCTCTTCGATAGCAGCACGGTTTGCACCTGTTCTGTCATCGGGACGTGCAAAGTAGATAGCAGACATACCCTGACGAGCTGCTGTAAGAGCCCAGATCTTGTTTCTCTGCTGAACTGTAAGGAAGGATGTACCACCATCGATGTATGTATCGTGGGACTCGTTCCACTGGATTACGTTCTCTTTTGTGAAGTTAACAGTTGTGGGGTCACAACCCTCAGCCTCTGACTGATAGAAGGGTGTGGGATTACCGCCGTTACCGTTGTTGCAAACTGCATCCTTGATTCCCCAGTAAGAGGAAGAGTCAGTAACATCCATAAGCTCTGTGTACTCGTGGAAGGGACGGCCGTCGCCGCACTTGTTGAGGATCTCGCCGTAAGCGTAGAGCTCTTTATCGGGATAGTTTGCTCTGAGTTTAAGAAGGGTGTTCTCCCAGAAATCAGATGCAAAGTATGTGTCGTGAGTTGTCTCGATGTGCTTTGCAGCATCAAAACGGAAACCGTCTGTACCAGCCTCAACCAGCTCTACAAAGTAATTGTAGATAGTATCCTGAACAATCTTTGTCTCTGTTGCAAGGTCAGGAAGACCGGATGTACAGTGCTGTGTCAGGGACTCTTCGATATCCCTCTCAGTTGCGGAACCGCCGCATTTGAGATAGCAGTCCTGACCCCATGCATTCTTATGAAGAGTTGTAGGAATGGGCTTACCCTCTTCATCATAAAGTCTCATGATCTGACCCAGATTCTCAACGTAAGTCATATCCTTCCAGGGTGAGTGGAAAGCCTTAGCCTCGATAATTGCTCTGGAGCTCTCAAACTCCCAAGCTCTGGGGTTAACATGATCGATAGGATCTGTAGAATCGTTCTCATAAACACCAACGTGGTCATCATCAGTACCCATGTGGTTGATAACTGCGTCAGCAATGATCTTGAGGCCGAGCTCGTGTGCCTTCTCGCAAAGCTCAATGTACTCTTCCTTTGTACCAAGAGCGTTGTCCTCAGACTCGTTAAGCTGGAAAGCTGCGGGCTGATAGAACATCCACCAACCGTTGGGAGCAATGCCGTCAACAGGCTCTGCACAAACAGCTACGCCCTTTGTAGGCATCTTGATTTCGTTGGGAGGAGAAATCTGGAGAGTTGTAAAGCCCTGCTCTGCAACTGTCTCAAGCATATCGATGGCATTCTTATAAGACCAGTTCCAAGCCTGGATGATCTTACCATCGTTAACAGTCTCCTCAAGACCGTATTTGTTCTCGGGTTTGATAGACTCTTCAAACTTTGCGTAGGTATTGTACTCGCTTGCTGCACTTGCTGTAGGAGCAAAAGCAATAGCCATTACGCAAGAAAGAACTACTGTAACCGCAAGAACTACGCTAAGTAATCTTTTTGCTTTCATCGTAAAAAGCCTCCATTAAAATAAATTTTGTACCCGTCAGCAATGTGAAACCACCCTTACTGACAAGCGGTGGCAAGTATACCACCACATCATACAGGTGTATTATACATCAATTTTATAAAAAAGACAACAGTTTTTTACCACAATATTATCCATTTTTTATAAAAACAGCGAAAGTTGATAAAAAATCTACAAAGATAAAATTTAGCCATACCACATACTGCCTGTCAGGGCACAAATCATACAATTCTTTCTGTTTTCCTCACTCTTAAACTGCTTTGCAAACCTTGAAATACAGATGTTTCTGTGCTATACTTTTCATTATTGGAGATGATATATATGAAAAAATGCGAATACTGCTCAAAAGAAATCAGTTACCACGAGATGTACTGCAGTGAAGACTGCGAAAACAAAGCACAGGAATATTTTACAAAACGAACAAAATTACAGAAGCTTATTTCTGTACTGAACATTTTGGGCACCTGCCTTATCGGTGCAGGTCTCTTTGTTTTTGCATTGCAGAATTTCATCGGTGCTATGATGCTTGCTGTGGGCGGGCTGTCTGTGGGTACTATAACTCTGCTTCTGCCCTGCCCCACTGACAATATGATTAAAAAATATCAACTGGTAAAAGCTGTTAAGCTTGTGCGAATCTTCGGAGCAATTCTTTTTGCCTTTGGCTGTGCTGCACTGATACTTGCATTTTTCAGAATGTGAATAAAATGAATTTTTGCGTCAAAACTATTAGAGCATAAAACTTTAGGAGGTTTTTATATGCTTGATAAAATAGCTTTGACGCTTCTTATTATTGGCGGCATCAACTGGGGCAGCGTCGGTCTTTTCCAGTTTGACATTGTTGCCTGGATTTGCGGCGGTCAGACAGGCGTGGTTTCAAGAATCATCTACGCCCTTGTAGGTCTGTGCGCTCTGTGGTGTATTACGTTTCTTTTCAGAGAGCGTGCTGTCACCGACACTCCCGACAAAGGCGAACTTTCCCACGATACAATGTAAGATAAACAAAAACGGAGATACTTCGTACTGAAGCATCTCCGTTTGTTTTATGTAATGTAAATTATGCGTTCTTCTCAACCAGAGCCTTTGTATCTCTTGCGATAACCAGCTCTTCGTTGGTCTCGATAACCCATACGGGAATCTTGGAATCATCTGCAGAAATCTTGCCTGCAACGCCACGCCATGCCTTTGCGTTGAACTCAAGGTCAAGGCTTACGCCGAAGCACTTGAGGTACTCGCAAACCTTCTCACGAAGCTGGGGCTGATTTTCGCCAAGACCTGCGCAGAATACGATACCGTCACAGCCGCCAAGTGCAACATAGTAGGAACCGATGTACTTAGCAATCTGGTAGTAGAGCATCTCGTGTGCAAGGTGAGCACGCTCGTTGCCTGCTTCCTCAGCAGCAGAAACGTCACGGTCATCAGAAGAAACACCTGAGATACCTAAGAGACCGCTCTTCTTGTTGAGGAGGTTGCTCATTTCCTCGGGGCTGATGCCTTCTTTCTCTGCAATAAAGGTAACAACGGAAGGATCAAGACCGCCTGAACGTGTACCCATCATAAAGCCGTCAAGAGGAGTAAGACCCATTGATGTGTCGATAACCTTACCGCCGTCGATTGCTGTGATGGAAGAACCGTTGCCGATGTGGCAGGTAATGAGCTTGAGATCTTTGATATCTTTACCCAGATTCTTTGCCATTTCACCGGAAACATAACGGTGAGAGGTGCCGTGGAAGCCGTAACGACGAACCTGATACTTCTCATAATACTCATAAGGAACAGCATACATAAATGCCTTTGCGGGCATTGTGGAATGGAATGCTGTGTCAAATACTACAACCTCGGGAACAGAGTCACCGAATACAGAGAGACAACCTCTGATAGCCTGAACGTGGCCTGAGTTGTGAAGAGGTGCAAGAGGAATAAGGCTCTCGATACCCTCGATAACTTTTTCATCAACGATTACAGACTCGCTGAACAGTGCACCGCCCTGAACGATTCTGTGACCGATAGCCGCAACCTCAGAAAGGTCTGTGATAACGCCAACCTCTTTGTCAAGGAGAGCTTCCTTAACCTGAAGGAATGCTGTTGTGTGGTCGGGCATAGCAACTTCCTTGGTCATCTGTCTGCCGTCAGCAGTTTTGTGGCCGATAAAAGAGCCCTCATTGCCGATACGCTCGCAGTTACCCTTAGCAACCATCTGCTCATTATCCATATCGATGAGCTGATATTTAAGTGAAGAGCTGCCTGCATTAATTACAAGAATTTTCATAATTCTTCCTCCTGTTATTGAATTCGTTAGAAAAATAACCTATACTATATATAATAGTACAAGATTGTGAAAGTTTCAAGAGTTTTTTGAAAGGAGAGGTAAACTTTGGTAGTCGGTGCAGTAATCTGTGAATTCAATCCTTTTCACAACGGACACAAATATCTGCTTGATGCTATGAGAAACGACGGCTGTGACTGCGTGGTTGCAGTTATGAGCACAAGTTTTACCCAAAGAGGTGATGTGGCTGTTTACTCCAAATTCCAAAGAGCACAGGACGCACTCAAGGGCGGTGCAGATATAATTATTGAACTGCCTGTGGTGTGGGCTGTGTCATCGGCTCAGAGGTTTGCATCTGCAGGCTTCGAGATAATCAAAGCCCTTGGCTGTGTAAACAGAGTTTACTTCGGCAGTGAATGCGGAGATATCACAGCACTTCAGAGTGCCGCTGACGCTACCCTTGACACAAAAGTTACTGCCCTTTGCAAGGAATATATGACACAGGGTGAGTATTACCCAAATGCTATGCAGAAAGCTGTAGAAGAAATTTTCGGCAAGGAAGTGGCACAGATACTTGCCTCCCCCAACAACACTCTGGGCATTGAATATATAAAAGCACTCATGGACAGTGAAATTGAAGTGAGAACAATCAAAAGAGTTGGTGCTGAGCACGACAGTGCACATACACAGGGAAACTTTGCAAGTGCATCGAAACTGCGACAGGATATATTCTCAGCCGAAAGCACAGAGGGCTTTGTACCCCCAAGCAACTGTGTATGTAACAATCCTGCTTTCTATGAACAGGGAGAACGGGCTGTGCTCTATGCTCTGCGTAATCTGAAAGCGGAGAATTTTGAGAATCTCCCCGATGTTTCCGAAGGACTTCACAACAGAATCTATGATGCTGTGCAACGTGAAAATACCCTTGACGGAATCCTTGAGAATATCAAGACGAAAAGATACACACTGGCACGAATCAGAAGAATCCTCACTTGTGCTGTGCTTGGAATTACCAAAGAGCACCAGTCTATGAATGTACCTTACATCAGAGTTTTGGGGTTTAGTTCTACAGGAGAATTATTGCTCCGAAATGCAAAGCAGACTGCTTCCCTGCCCTTTGTTATCAATGTGGCAAAAATGGCAGAAAACCTCAGCGACAACGGACGTAAGATACTGGAAGTTGAAATGAAAGCCACAGATATCCGCACAGTGTTTGAGAAATCCCCCACACAGTGTAATCAGGATTTTACTCAGGGGATAATAAAGGAGATAAAGTGATGAGATATACATTTTTTGATACAGATGATACTGGATGGGCAGAGTATGATATCAAGGGTGAAGATTATGTTGAACTAATGAATCTTTGTATAAAATACAGTAAAACAGTTTGTTTCAGAAAGTTCATACAGTTTCAATACAACTCGTTTATTCCTGAACAGCTTGAAAAATACCGTCTCCCTATAAACGAAAACACAATTAAACCATATTATGGTAATTACGGACAGAGTTGTTTTAAGGAACTTACTGATGAAGCAAAGGAAGAACTTTATCTTTTTGAACTTTCCGAGGAAGTTATTGAGTGGATATTGTCTGCTACTAATGATATTTGGGATTGGGATTGTGGAGCAGATAAACCTTTACCCTCAGACCCTGTATTTTTCAGAGAAGACGGAAGTGTGTTCTTTGACAGTGTTATTCATGAGGGCGAGATTTATCTTCATCCCATTGACGGAGAAGATGTCAGTTCTGTGGTTTCTAAGGGACATTGGCGACTACAAGAATAATTATACATATTATTCACCTGTTAAAGAAAAGGAATAAGATATTACAACATACCGATAGCTTCTACAATAAAAATCCACCGGCTAAGCCAGTGGTATTTCAGATGCGCCTGAAAGGCTCTGTTATAAGCAGCGCCTCAAGGCGCATTTTTTATC
>JAZQHL010000017.1:0-18693 GCA_045540595.1 Ruminococcus sp. | reverse complement strand
AGGACCAACAACGATAACGGAACGACCTGAGTAGTCAACTCGCTTACCAAGAAGGTTCTGACGGAAACGACCCTGCTTACCCTTGAGCATATCGGAAAGGGACTTGAAGGGACGGTTGTTGGGACCTGTAACAGGTCTGCCGCGTCTGCCGTTGTCAATAAGTGCATCAACAGCTTCCTGAAGCATACGCTTCTCGTTGCGGATAATGATTTCGGGAGCCTCAAGTTCCTGAAGTCTTCTCAGACGGTTGTTTCTGTTGATAACTCTGCGGTACAGGTCGTTAAGGTCAGATGTTGCAAAACGTCCGCCGTCAAGCTGTACCATAGGACGGATATCGGGGGGAATTACGGGAATTACGTCCATAATCATCCACTCGGGACGGTTGCCGGACATACGGAAGCTTTCAACAACTTCCAGACGCTTCTGGATTCTTACCTTCTTCTGGCCTGAAGCGTCCTCAAGCTGAGAACGAAGCTCTGCAGACAGAGCCTCAAGGTCAATCTCCTTGAGAAGAGTCTGAATAGCCTCAGCACCCATCTGTGCTGTGAAGTCGTTCTCGTATTTTTCCTTAAGGTCAGCATACTCTGTCTCTGTCAGACAGTCGCACTTCTTAAGGAGTTCACGGTTGTGGTTTTTGTAAAGACCGTCAGCGGTCTCAGTAACTATATAGTTTGCAAAGTAAAGTACCTTCTCCAGATTTCTGGGAGAGATATCAAGCATAAGGGAAATACGTGAAGGAATACCCTTGAAGTACCAGATGTGTGATACAGGAGCAGCCAGCTCAATGTGGCCCATTCTCTCACGTCTTACCTTTGCACGGGTAACCTCAACGCCGCAACGGTCGCAGACCTTACCCTTGAAACGGATTCTCTTATACTTACCGCAATGACACTCCCAGTCCTTGATAGGTCCGAAAATGCGTTCGCAGAACAGACCGTCACGCTCGGGCTTGAGGGTACGATAGTTAATAGTTTCAGGCTTTGTAACCTCGCCGTGGGACCATGCTCTGATCTGATCAGGAGAGGCCAGGCCGATTTTTATTGAATCAAAAACATTGTTATCCATAGTCAAATTTGCCCCTTCCTATTAAAATTCGTCACTGCCGTGGTCATCGAAGTCGCCCATATCATCAAAATCATCAACGATGGAAGACTCAAAGAACTCGTTGCCTTCTTCAGAATCCTCGTCAAGTCCGAAGCCGTCCATACTGGTCATAACCTCGTCCTCCTGGAACTCTGTATCTGCGGGAACAACACCCATATCCTCGTCCTCGTCAAACTTCTGCTTGAGGTCGATTTCGTTGCCTTCGTGGTCAAGAACCTTAACATCAAGAGCAAGTGACTGGAGCTCCTTGATAAGAACCTTGAAGGACTCGGGGATACCGGGCATGGGAATGTTCTGACCCTTAACGATTGCCTCGTAGGTCTTGACACGTCCTGTAACGTCGTCAGACTTAACGGTCAGAATCTCCTGGAGGGTGTAAGCAGCACCGTAAGCCTCCAGTGCCCAAACTTCCATTTCACCAAAACGCTGGCCGCCGAACTGAGCCTTACCGCCCAGAGGCTGCTGTGTAACCAGAGAGTAGGGACCTGTTGAACGGGCATGAATCTTATCGTCAACCAGGTGATGGAGCTTGAGGTAGTACATATATCCGACGGTAACAGGGTTATCGAAATAATCACCTGTTCTGCCGTCTCTGAGCCAGGTCTTGCACTCGGGGGTGATGCCGTGCTGTCTGAGACACTCACCGAAGTCAATACCTGTAATCTGTGAACGGTCGGGGAATTCACCGCGGTCGGACTTCTCCTGCATTTCTCTGTATGCTGCGAAAATATCACCTTCGTGAGCACCGTCAAATACGGGAGTCATAACCTTGAAGCCGAGAGCCTTTGCAGCGTAGCCCAGGTGAACCTCAAGTACCTGACCGATGTTCATTCGGGAAGGAACGCCCAGAGGATTGAGCACGATGTCAAGAGGAGTACCGTCAGGCAGGTAGGGCATATCCTCAACAGGGAGAATTCTGGAAACAACACCCTTATTACCGTGACGACCTGCCATCTTATCGCCGACGCTGATTTTTCTCTTCTGTGCAAGGTAGCAGCGAACAACCTTGTTTACACCGGGCTTGAGCTCGTCACGGCTGTTCTCACGTGTGAACACCTTAACGTCAACAACAATACCGCTCTCACCGTGAGGAACCCTGAGGGAAGTATCTCTGACCTCACGAGCCTTCTCACCGAAGATAGCACGGAGAAGTCTCTCTTCTGCTGTAAGCTCTGTTTCACCCTTGGGTGTAACTTTACCAACGAGGATATCGTCTGCATGAACTTCTGCACCGATATGAATGATACCGTCCTCATCAAGGTCCTTGAGCATATCCTCACCTACGTTGGGAATGTCGCGGGTGATTTCCTCGGGACCGAGCTTGGTATCTCTTGCCTCGATTTCGTATTCTTCTATATGGATGGATGTGTAAACATCTTCACGAACAATTTTTTCAGAGATAAGAACAGCATCCTCGTAGTTATAACCTTCCCAGGTCATAAAGCCGATGAGCGCATTCTTACCCAGTGAAATTTCACCGTTCTTTGTAGCGGGACCGTCAGCAAGCACGTCGCCTTTTCTGACTCTCTGTCCGCGGGAAACAACGGGAATCTGGTTGATACAAGTACCCTGGTTACTGCGCAGGAACTTGATAACCTCATAATCCTTGATTTTGCCATTGTCATACTGAACACGGATACGGTTAGCATCTGCGCTCATTACAACACCGTCGTCCTCTGCAAGAATACAAACGCCTGAGTCTGTACCTGCCTTGTACTCCATACCTGTGCCGACAATGGGGCTTTCTGTAACAAGGAGGGGAACTGCCTGACGCTGCATGTTGGAGCCCATCAGTGCTCGGTTTGCGTCATCGTTCTCAAGGAAGGGAATCATTGCAGTAGCAACGGAAACAACCATTCGGGGAGAAACGTCCATGTAGTCGAACTTGGAAGCATCAAGATCAACGAACTCATCTCTGTGTCTGCCGACAACTCGGGAGTTTACAAAGCGGCCGTTTTCATCAAGAGGTGTGTTAGCCTGAGCAACATAGAACTCATCTTCCTGGTCGGCTGTCATATAAACAACCTCATCTGTAACAACGCCTCTCTCTTTGTCAATCTTTCTGAAAGAAGCCTCAATGAAGCCGTATTCGTTGATTCTGGAGAAGGTTGCAAGGTAAGAAATCAGACCGATGTTGGGACCTTCAGGAGTTTCGATAGGACACATTCTGCCGTAGTGGCTGTAGTGTACGTCTCGAACTTCGAAGCCTGCACGGTCTCTGGAAAGACCGCCGGGACCCAGTGCTGAGAGACGTCTCTTGTGAGTAAGCTCTGCAAGGGGGTTGGTCTGGTCCATAAACTGAGAAAGAGGTGAGGAACCGAAGAATTCCTTGATTGCTGCAGTAACAGGACGGATATTGATGAGAGTTGCAGGAGAAAGTGTCTCAAGGTCCTGAGCCTGAAGTGTCATTCTCTCACGGATAACTCTCTCAAGACGTGAGAAACCGATGCGGAACTGGTTCTGGAGAAGTTCGCCTACGCAACGGATACGTCTGTTACCCAGATGGTCGATGTCATCTGTAACACCGATATGCTCTGCAAGGCAGTTCATATAGTTTACGGATGCAAATATATCTTCAATGGTGATGTGGTTGGGAATAAGGTCATCACGACGTAATATGAGCATCTCCTTGAGTTCTTCATCAGAGGAGCAAGCATCAAGAATCTCACAGAGAACAGGGAAAGAAACCTTTTCGTTGATACCGCACTCAGCCTTGGCGTCAAAGCTTACATAGCCTGCAATATCAACCATGTTGTTGGAGAGAATCTTTACCAGCTTGCCGCCGTCGATTGCTACAACAACTTCCTTTACACCTGCATCTTCAATCTCCATAGCCTTTGCTCTGGAAATTGTGTCACCACGCAGTGCCATTACCTCGCCTGTGCGGGGATTGATAACATTTTCAGCAACAACCTGGTTTGCAAGTCTGCCGGAAACACCCAGCTTCTTGTTGTACTTGTAACGGCCAACACGTGACATATCGTAACGTCTGGGGTCAAAGAACAGGTTGTGAATGTGAGTCTGAGCACTCTCAACTGTGGGAGGCTCGGAGGGACGGAGTTTTCTGTAAACTTCGATAAGACCCTCTTCGATATTGGTGGTGGTGTCCTTCTCAAGTGTTGCCTTGATTCTGGCATCGTCACCGAATACGTCAAGAATCTCTGAGTCTGAGCCAAGGCCCAGAGCACGCAGAAATGCAGTGATGGGAAGCTTACGGTTTTTATCTATTCTTACGTAGAAAACATCGTTTACGTCGTTTTCGTACTCAAGCCATGCACCACGGTTAGGAATAACGGTAGATGAGAACATCTCCTTACCTGTCTTGTCGTGCTCCATCTTGAAATAAACACCGGGGCTACGGACAAGCTGTGATACGATAACTCTCTCTGCACCGTTGATAACAAAGGTACCGCTGTCTGTCATCAGGGGGAACTCACCCATAAACACATTGGATTCTTTGATTTCGCCGGTTTCTTTGTTGAGGAGTCTTGCTGTAACACGAAGTGCAGCAGAGTATGTTGCGTCCCTTACCTTACACTCGATAACACTGTAGTTGGGATTGTCCACATCCAGAGTGTAGTCGATAAAGTCAAGGACAAGGTTGCCGGAATAATCGGTGATACCCGATACATCCTTGAAAACCTCCTTGAGGCCTTCGTCAAGAAACCACTGGTAGGATTTCTTCTGCACCTCGATGAGATTGGGCATACTGATAACTTCTTCGATTTTAGAGAAGCTCAATCTCTCGGTTTCGCCAAGCTGTACATGCTTAACATTCTCCATAGGCGTATCTCTCCTTCTGAAAATTCTGTGCCGTGGCACGCTGTGACCTTTCACAGTACAGGAAATACCGAAAACACACAACTTATATAAACCACAATATTTGTGCCGGAACTCACAGGCTGTCCCCATTATATTGGGGTAGGTCCCGACACAAAGGATGAAAAGAAAGTTTCCTGAAAAAACCTCTTGACAATCCTTGCAGGATATGATAAAGTTAGCGTTTTCGAATTTACCTGTTTTTTGCTCGGAGGGTATTACCCCCCATAATGGTACATCTTGATATTATAGGAGTGAAAAGTCAATTTGTCAAGAGAAAAATGAAAGTTTTTTCCGAATTTTTTCGTTTTTGTTTCCAAATAAGCATTATATCCTTCAAATCTGCCCCAAAATGAAAAATTTCTGCAATCCGTGCTCAACTTCCCCCGCCGGACTGATAAAACTCCTCCCCGCCAACAAACACGCGGTAGCGTTGATGATTTTTACAGCACCACCTAACACCCCGCTTTTCAGTTTATATAAACATTCCTTGCCGCAACCTCCCCTTTCAGCATTTACCCCCTACACTTTGCAGACAAAAAAGAGCACACAGAGTAAAAAAACTCTGTGTGCTCCTGCCATATTCTTAAATTCACATCATAAGTCAATCTGAATGCATAATGTAATTAGGACAAACATCAGCTAAGTCTGTATTTGTTCTGTAAAGAAGTGCATTAATTGCTGCCTCTACACTTTCCTTTCCCGGAGTTTTCAGATTAAGAACATACATTGCGCCTTCCCTTGAAGCGAACACTGTCTTTTTCATAGATACAAATTCATACTCGGGAAAATCCTCAAGTGTATAGTTTTCCGCTTCTTTGGTGTAAGTAAACACAAGAATCTGGTCCTGTGCAAAATCCGCACCTTCGGGAATTGTAAACTCGGGAATTTCAGGAACATCGGTAATACCTGCCACCAGCTTCTGGATTTCTGTTGCGTCCTTGATGTTACTGCTGTCGTCACGGTTTATATCAGAAATACGAATATACATATCTGTTGCATCGGGGCTGAAATAAGGATATACAGGAATTCCGCCTACATAATCCGATATGTCAGAACGGGAACCTACCAGCATCTGCTGAATATAGGTTGCATCCTTGATTGTGAGTTTGCCGTCCCGGTCCATATCACCCATAAGTCTGCCGATGCCTGCCTCTGTAAACACTTTGTCCAGACCCTCAATGTCACTGTCCCATGCTTCGGAGAGGGTATATATTTTGCCGTCCTCAGGAATATAAATATGATAGGTAAGATTATATGGTGCATAGCACATATCAGACTCAACTACATATTCACCGAACACTCCGAAAGAAGACATAGTTCCACCCATATTCGCCATAGCCTCTGCGAGAACATAGTCAGGGGTTGCATCTTCCTCTGCTGTGAAGAAACCGCCTTTCTCCTCGCCGTAGTAATAGTAAATCTCCCGATATGTGTACCACTGCCAGTCTTCGTCATCATGACCTTCTGCATAGAATCTGAGGTACTCAACAAAAATATCCTCATACAGATATTTCCTGTTCGTCTCTGCTGATGCACCGACAAAACCTACAGACATCAGTATCAGCAGGCATAGGATTAAGGATAGGATTCTATTCATAGTTATTTTCATAATATCACCTCATTTTGTTATTTCATTATTTAGACGTAAAAGCGTCAGAAACCTCACACTAAAATGTGATTTTTCTAATTAAATTCTACCACAGCAGACAAAGCTCCGTCAACAATAAGACATATATGTTATCAAGTTTTGTTATATTACACAAACTCAGATATTTGTTTTATTGCAACTGCGACAAAGCAAAACCGCCGTCAGGCGTAAATCTGACGGCGGTGGTTTATCTTATTAATGATTGGAATTTATCACAGTCTGCTTGATGTGTAGGAAGCAAGGCTCTTTTTCTGCTTTTCGGGACGTACCTTCTTGCCTTTCATCTTAAGGGCAAACTTCCAGGATTTCTGAAGTTCCTCAGAAAGAAGGGGCTCGAACTTCTCAATATGCTGTTCATCAATGGAGTTGAGGATAACTATTGTGATGATGGAGCGGGTGTCCATATCACCGTTTGCATACTGGGTGCTTATCATCTGAGCAAGCTTGCTCATCTCGCCCTTTACACCGCGGGCAAGAAGCTCGTTGACTCTGGGCACAACAAATGTACGCATAAAGTGAACACCGCGGAAGCTTTCGTAGTTGTTCTGCTCGTTCTTAATATCTTCCTTGAGCTCAGGGAAGTAGGTTACAAATCTCTTTGCAAGGAACAGGGGATCTGCGTTGCCCTCGTCACTGCTCTTCTTTTTCTTTGTCTGCTTTGCACGCTTTACAGCAGAAGCATTGGACACTGCCTCTGCAAAATCGTTACCGATGCTTTCTGCCTCTTTCTGAGTGTCGGTCTCGGGATTGAACATCCAGGTTGCCATAGACTTCCACTCGTTGTCGGGGCCTTCATCTGTCATTGTGCAACTTCTGAGCACCACGTGCATTTTGTCTTTGTAATAAATAACGGAATATGCAACAGACTCACCTGTGAAAAGTGCAACCAACTCTTTGTCTGTGGAGCTTACCTTTTCTCTTCTGAAGCCCTGAGAGGCAAGTGCATCTGCCACCTTATCTGCAATAATTCCGAATGCTTTTTTGATATCGTACATAATATACCTCCGTATACTGCCGAAGCAGTAAACATAATTATCCAATATAAAGTTACATATCATTATACAGGCTTACACATCATTTGTCAAAGGTTATTATGTCGGATAATATGTTAATTTTCCGTGTCTTTATACCCCTTGCAAGTTACATATAAATATGTTAAAATAACAAGTTAGTAAGAACAGGCAGGTGAAAGTATGGATACAAAGAATATGGCTATCGGCGTTTTCGACTCGGGATTAGGCGGACTTTCTGCTGTGAAAGAACTTATGAATGTCCTCCCCTGTGAAAACATCGTGTATTTCGGTGACACGGGCAGAGTCCCCTACGGCAGCCGAAGCAAAGAGACTATTGCAAAATACGCTCAGCAGGACGTTAATTTTCTTCTTGAGAATAATGTTAAACTTATCATTGCCGCCTGCGGTACTGTGAGTTCTGTTGCCACAGACCTGTACCACACTGTTCCTGTTCCATACACAGGAGTTGTGAACCCCACTGCCCTTGCTGCCGCAAAGGCTACCAAAAACGGCAAAGTGGGTGTTATCGGCACATCTGCCACCATTACCTCTCACAGTTATAAAAAGAAACTTGAGGAGATTAACCCTGAACTTGAGGTTTTTGAGCAGGATTGTCCCCTGTTTGTGCCTTTGGTTGAAAACGGATTCACCGACCCTGAGGACATCATCGTCAGAAGTGTGGTTGAACGCTACACCTGTGTACTCAAGGAAAAAGGCGTGGACACTGTCATCCTGGGCTGTACCCACTATCCCCTGCTTTCTGATGCAATCGGCAAGGCTATGGGTGAGGGTGTGACACTTATTGACTCAGGCAGAGCCACCGCCCTGTATACTGCAGAACTTCTCAGAGAAAAAGGTCTTGAGTCAGACAGCAGCACTGAGGGTGAATACCGCTTCTATGTAAGCGACACCCCCCACAACTTTGAAAAAATTGCAGGTATGTTCCTTTGCAGAGATGTGAGCAGTCAGGTTACACAGATAGATATTGAACAATACTGATTTGAGTGAAGAATATGAAAGAGAATTATCAGATTGTCGTCACAGGTACTCAGATTATTGATGGCGAAAAAGAGACCATCAGACTCACCACAGCAGGTGACTTCACCTTTGACGGAGAAAAATATTACATAAGATACAGAGAATACGACAACGAAAACCCCGACATCTGGTTTGACAACACTGTTGAGGTGCAGGACAATGACCTTATGACCATTATCCGCAAAGGTCCTGCCGCCTCCCGTCTTACCCTTGAAAGGGGCAGGCGCCACCAGTGTCACTACAGCACTATGTTCGGTGACCTGATGGTGGGAGTATTCACAAACATCATAGAAAACAACCTCAGTGAAAACGGCGGTGTGCTTCAGGCAAGTTACACCCTGGATTTCAACGCAGGTTTAGTCAGCAAAAACGAGATTCACATAAAAGTTACAGAAAAAGAGGGAAACACAAATGTCTAAAACTTCCGCAAATGCTGTTTTACAGCTGAGAAATGCACTCAACGATGCCTTTTCAAAGGCTATGAAAGAGGGTCTGCTCCCCGAGGCAGAGGCTCCTCAGTTTATCATCGTGGCTCCTGCAAACCGTGCAAACGGTGACCTTGCAACCAACGCTGCCATGGCAGGTGCAAGGGTTTTCCGTATGGCTCCCATGAAGATTGCACAGGCACTGTGCGACTCCATTAACCTTGAGGGTACACTCTTTGACCGTTGTGAGGCTGCAGGTGCAGGCTTTATCAACTTCTTCTTCAAGCCCGAATACTTCGCAGCAGTTGTAAAAGAGATTGAGGATATGGGTGAAGACTACGGCAACAGCGACTTCGGTCAGAACAAAAAATATATGGTAGAGTTTGTTTCTGCAAACCCCACAGGTCCCATGCATATGGGTAATGCCCGCGGCGGTGCTCTGGGTGACTGCCTTGCTGCAGTGCTTCAGAAGGCAGGCTACGATGTATTCAGAGAATTCTATGTAAACGATGCAGGTAATCAGATTGAAAAATTTGCAAACTCCCTTGAGGCAAGATACCTGCAGATATATATTCCCGAAACCGAATTCCCCGAGGACGGCTATCAGGGCGGTGACATCACAGACCTTGCAAAGGAATTTGCAGATATTCACGGTGACAGCTTTGTAAGTGCAGACAGCGCTGAAAGACGCAAGGCAATGGTAGAATACGCTCTGCCCAAGAACATCGCAAAGATGCAGGCTGATATGCAGAAGTACCGCATCACCTACGACAAGTGGTTCTTTGAAAGTGAACTTCACGAAAGTGGCAAGGTAAAGGCGATTGTTGACCTGCTTACAGAGAAGGGTCTTACTTACGAAAACGAGGGTGCGCTGTGGTACAAGAACACAGAAGTGCTCACAAAGAAATACCTTGAGCAGGGCAAGACTCAGGACGAGATTGACAAGCTGGAGCTCAAGGACGATGTTCTTATCCGTGCAAACGGCAACCCCACCTACTTTGCAGCAGACATTGCATACCACAAGGATAAATTCGACAGAGGCTTCGACACCTGCATCAACATCTGGGGTGCAGACCACCACGGTCACGTTATGAGAATGAAGGGCGCTATGGACGCCATCGGCTATGACGGTGACAAACTGGATATCGTTCTGATGCAGCTTGTAAAGCTCCTTTCCGGCGGCAAGCCCGTTAAAATGAGCAAACGTACAGGTAAGGCAATCCAGCTTTCCGATTTGCTTGACGAGGTACCCGTAGACAGCACAAGATTTATGTTCAACACCAGAGAGGCAAACACTCAGATGGATTTTGACCTTGACCTGGCTGTTACTCAGGATAATCAGAATCCTGTTTACTATGTTCAGTATGCTCACGCAAGAATCTGCAGCATCTTCCGCAATCTGGAAGCTGACGGCATCACAAAGCGTGACTGCACAACTGATGAGCTGACACTCCTCAAGGAAGCAGAGGAAATTGAGCTTATCCACCACCTTGCAGCATACACAGACGAGATTGTGGCAGCTGCAAAGAACTACGACCCCACACGTATCACAAAGTACGTGACAACCCTTGCAACGCTGTTCCACAAGTTCTACAATGCACACAGAGTTAAGTGCGGCGAAGATTCCCTTACTCAGGCAAGACTTTCCCTCTGCGGTGCAGTCCGCTCTGTAATCAAGAACGTTCTCACCATGTTCTCCGTCTCCTGCCCCGACAAGATGTAATCTTTGCAATCAATAAACAGTACAAAATAAAACACATAATCAAAAGGAGCTGTGGCGTAAAAGTCACAGCTCCTTTGTTTATTTCTTTGGGTATCTTTTCACTACATCGGTTTGCTCAAGCAGATAATCGATACTTGTGCCGTAAAAATCAGCAAGTTTAATAAGCACAGAAGTTGGCAGGTCATTCTCTCCTGTTTCATACTTGGAGTATCCTGTCTGAGACATACCAAGCACCTGTGCAACCTGAGTCTGATTCAGATCCCTGTCCTCACGTAAATCCCGAATGCGCTTATACATTATAATCACCTCGGAAAAAGTATACGTTAATCTGTTTCAGGTTATTGACTTTTAACCTGAAACAGGTTATCATATTAATAAGATAGTCAATAAATTTACATTTTTGTTTTATAAATAAAACTTCCGTAACACACGTTGACTACACTAGACAACAGTGGTATATTAAAATCAGCAAACAGCCCTATAGGCTTTATTATTTTTTAGAAGGAGTGTTTTTATGTACAAAAAATTACTGGCTTTTCTGCTCACAATCCTCTGTATTATGAGTTGCTTCACCATTATTGGTACAAGTGCCGCAGATACAGAATCCCAGACAAATGTGCTATACTTCAAGGTTCCTGACAGTTGGAACAATTGCTACCGCATCTACTGTCACATATACATCCTTGACTCAGGCGTAGCCTTTACAAGCTGGCAGTCAAAAAAAGAGCGCTGCACACAGGTTGAGGACAATCTGTATTCTTATGACCTGTCTCAGGCAGGAATTGAAATTATGGACGAGTGTGCTGTAATTTTCAGTTCTGATGCAGGACATCAGACTTATCCTCTTATGCTCAGATACGATGGCCTCGGTGCCACAGCATATTGTGACGGCACAATCTATGAGAATGTTGCTGATTATAACAAAACTGTATTAGCCGCTTTCTGGGAGAATACAGACCCCGAAGATGCAGGTCCCATTATGATGATTTCTTCAACAGGAAATATTGTGGGCACATGCAAATCCCAGTGGGACCAGACAAACGAAGATATGTTTGCATCCTTCCTAAGAAAAAACCTCTCTACCGCTCAGGAAAAATCCGGCAAAACCGATCAACAGCTCATTGATGATATCATAGAACCTCTTGGCATTTCCGAGATTAATGCAGACAGAATAATCAGAGGCATCGGAGGCATTACTCTTGCCTGGGGCAATGGCTATGGCGGCACAGAAAAGCCTCTTGACGAATGGATTTACAAAGTCGTTGATGGTGAAGTAATCCTCACAGACTTTAAGACAAAAAATACAGAAGTGAACATTCCCGATACTATCGACGGTATGCCTGTTACAGGTATTGAGGGCGACAGTTTCTTCTATGGTCTATATTCAAACAACAAAACTATTAACATCCCTGCAGGTATCACTAACATCACTATGCCTGAAATCGATAACGATTACCTTTTGATTCCTGTTGATGCTTTCAATGTTCACGAGGACAATCCCGCATACACAAGCGTTGATGGTGTACTTTACAGCAAGGATAAGAAAACGCTTATCTCTTATCCACAATGTAAAAAAGACAAAGTCTGCACAGTAGATGAAGCAACAGTAAACATCTGTGACTACGCTTTCTTTGGCGGAGATTTTGAAGAAATCATACTGCCTGACTCATTGGAGAACATTCCTTCAAACGCTTTCTCCAATTGCGTATGGCTGAAAGAACTGAACATTTCTGCTTCTGTAACCTATATTGAGGGTGATGCATTCACTAAAAATGTTAATCTGAAAGCAGTAAACGTATCTCCTGAAAACCAGAATTACTGCAGTGTTGATGGTGTTCTTTACAGCAAAGACAAAACCGAGCTTGTCTATTTCCCCTTAGGAAACAACATAGTAAACTACGAAGTCAGTGACAGTGTTACAAAAATCGGCAAGAGAGCTTTTCAGGCTTTCTCAAGCCTTGACGAGATTACTCTCCCTGATTCTGTAGAAACCATATCTTACAGAGCATTCTACGGTTGCGGTGCAGAAATAAACATCCCTGCAAATCTCAAAGTTATTGAAGATGAGGGATTTTCAGCATGCGGTATTACTCAGGCAATTCTTCCCGAGGGTATCACAGAAATTGGTTACAGAGCCTTTGCTTCTTCCAATATTGAAACACTTATTCTGCCTCAGAGTCTTACTTATATCGGCGTTGAAGCCTTTTATAACACCTATTTCACAAGCGTAGTAATCCCCGATACAGTTTCAACAATTGACGAGGGAGCGTTTTGCAGTTGCGGTAAACTTCAGGAAATTACAATTCCCGAGTCTGTTACATATATAGGTGAAAATGCATTTGACTATTGCCCTGAATCTCTTGTAATTATCGGTAAAGAAGGCTCATATGCAGAAGAGTATGCAAAAGCTAACAACATCAAGTTTGCTGACCTTTCAAAGATTCTTACAGGTGACGTAAACTGTGATGGTGATATCAACATCAAGGATGCTACTGCTATTCAGAAGCATCTGGCTAAAATCAACGTTTTCTCTGATACAGTTAAAGCTCTTGCTGACTATGACACTGACGGAGAAATTACAATCAAGGATGCTACCGCAATTCAGAAATTCATTGCAGGCATCGTTGGATAAAAATCACAAACAAAGGAGCTGTGGCGTAAAAGTCACAGCTCCTGTTTTTTATATTCTTTACTTTGCGGGAAAGGTTTGTCCTTCCCTTATATCATTTATCAGCCTTTGAGGCCTGCTTCCTGGCGCTCCATATTCTCAATTACCACATCGTGGATATCTCCGAGGCTTGCGCAGTATTCCAGCACCTGCCAGGGCTCGTTGGTGTGGTAGTGGATTTTGATTAAATCCTCGTCACCTACTGCAATGAGGCAGTCACCCTTGATGTTTTCGCGGATATAGGTGTCAATGGCGTCCTCTGAAAGGTCCTCACCTGCAATGAGAAGTTGGGTGTCAAATTTGAATTCAAGCATTTTTATTTCTCCTTTGCTTTATTATTTATCAGAAAAGTATTTTTTATAACCTGCATAAAGTATGGCGGTGCCTGCTCCTCCGAAAACTCCCACTGCAATCCACTGCACATACGCAGGTATCAGAGGAAAACAGGAAAGCACTCCGTAGGCAATAACCGCAAGTGACAGCACCATAACTCCGATACCCAGAATTCTTGCATAGGGCTCCACGTCATATTCGGCAACCTTCTTTGCGTCATCACCGTGCACCATATCTATCTTCTTGCCAACCCAGATTACAATGCCCACTACAAAAAGGAACAAGCCCATAGCCACCGCAATCCAGCTTATCATTTCAACCTTCATTTTGTAACCTCCCACAGAGCATTTGCAAGGGAGGCAAAACCCTCCAGAGTCAACTGCTCTGCACGGGCAAGGGGATTAAGCCCTGCCTGCTCCATAACCTGTGCAACCACTGCCTTGTCCATAGAAAGGCTCGAAGAAATGGAGTTCACCACAGTCTTTCTGCGCTGTGCAAAGGAAGCCTTCACAACCCTGAAGAACAGTTTTTCACTTCTGAGTTCCACTGAAGGGTTCTCTCTTACGTCAAGACGGATTACTGCCGAGTCAACCTTGGGTGCAGGCATAAAGGAGCCTGCCGATACTTTGAACAGGAGCTTCGGCTCGCTGTAATATCTTACCGCTGCGGTTACCGCACCGGATGCACGGGTGCCAAGCTCTGCACAGAGTCTGTCTGCTGCTTCCTTCTGCACCATTACGGTGAGTGCTTTTATGGGGAGTTTTTCTTCCAGTAACTTCATAATTACGGGAGAGGTTATGTAGTAGGGCAGGTTTGCACAGACCACCACGTCCATTCCCTGAAACTCTTCTTCAATAAGCTTGTGCAGGTCAAGTTCCATTACATCTCCGCTGATTATTTTCACATTATCGTGGTCAGCAAGAGTTTTTGCTAAAATCTCGGGCAGGCGCTTATCAAGCTCGATTGCCACAACTTTCTTTGCAACCTTGCACAGCTCGTTTGTCAGCACACCGATACCGGGGCCGACCTCAAGCACTCCGCACTCCTTGTCTGCTCCGCACATTTGCGCCATACGGGGACACACAGAAGGATTCACAATAAAGTTCTGTCCCAGTGCTTTTGAGAAACTGAAGCCGGAACTTTCCATTATTCTTTTAATTTCACCAATGTCAGATAACCTGTCCATATCTGCTCCTTAAATTCATTTAGTATATACAGCAAAACTGTATTTTGACAGAAGGGAGAAAAGATGTAATTTACTACCCCTCAGTCGGCTTCGCCGCCAGCCCCCCTGACAAGTGGGGCTTTTTTGTGTATGAAAAATTATAATAGTCTTAGACCTTTGGGATATTTATTCTTAAGTCTTCCGCCGCTCACCTTGCCGAAGCCTGTGATGACTCCCTCTACCGCTACTGCAGTATATCCCTTTATGTCAGAGTCAACGGGGATTTCTTCACCTTTGAGGAAGCGTCTTACTCTTTCATCAGAAAGTGGCAGGTCCACAACCCGCTTTACATTCTTAATGTCTGCACTCATAAAAAGATGATGTGCAGGCTCAAAGTAATTTTTCTTTATTTCGCCCACAAGCACACCTGCACGTATAACTCCTGTGCCTTTTATTTCGGGGCAGGAATCAGGCAGTGCATACACCTTCTCACCGTGTACAAGCAGATTTTCATAGTCGGAAGTATCATAAAAATTATCAGCGAGGAATTCACGCACCAAGGAAGGAATCTTCTTTTCAGGTGTAGGCTCTGTAATATGTGCTGTACGGTACACAGCACCGTCGGCAGATTCCTTTTTCCGCAATTTCGCGGCAAAGTGACCTTCTCCCCCGTCCATAGGATAAATACGGCAGGCAAGGTTATTTAGTGTACGTCTGCCGAAGGTTTCCTCACAATCTATAAGTTCAAAATCGGGGTTTTCACTGAGGAATTTTTCAATCACGCCTTCGTTTTCAGCATAGGAGAAAGTGCAGGTGGAATACACAAGAACTCCCCCTTCTCTGAGGGCTTTCTTTGCACTGTTCAGAATCTTAAGCTGTCTTACTGCACAGGAGTCTGAATGCTCAGGGCTCCACTCAGCCCTTGCGCCCTCATCACGGCGAAACATTCCTTCACCACTGCAAGGTGCATCCACAAGCACTTTGTCAAAAACACCCCTGAGCACCTCACAGAGAGTATCAGGGTCGCAGGAAGAAACCACGCAGTTTTTCACACCGCAACGCTCCATATTTGAGAGCAGGATATTTGCTCGGTTTTTCACAATCTCATTACTCCACAGAAGCCCTGTACCCCCAAGGAATGACGCAAGCTGCGTGGACTTACCGCCCGGGGCCGCACACAAATCAAGGACTCTGTCACCCTTCTGCGGCGCGAGCACAGAAGCCGCAGACATAGCGGAAGGCTCCTGAAAATACACCGCACCTGCGTGATGCAAAGGATGATTTCCCGAAAAGCTGCAATCTGCAGGAATGTAAAAGCCGTCTTTACAAAAAGGCGTTACCTGCTGAGCATCTATGCCGTCAACAAGACTTAAAAGCCTGTCCGCAGTGCATTTGAGGGTATTAACACGGACTCCGCGGTAAGCAGGCTTTTCATATTCTTTTGTAAAAATTTCCAGTTCCTCCGAAGAAAGCAGAGGACTGATTCTTGAAAAAAACTCTTTCATTGTATAAACCACCGACACGTGCAGATACTATAGTCAAAAGGGAGGTGTTCACAGTGAACAACAATCAGAATAACAACCAGAACAGAAACCAGAACAACAACCAGAATAACAACCAGAACAAGAACAACAATCAGAACAAGAACCAGAACAACAATAACAATCAGAATAAAAACAACTATAACCAGAACAAGTAAGAAGTTGTTTTATTCAAAGGAGCCGTCATCTGTTTCTTTCAGAGGACGGCTCCTCTTTACATAGCAGAATATCAGTAGCCTAATTCTTCGCCTACAATGATAACCTTGATTCTGTCTTTCTTTCTCTGCTGTGCAGATACCACAAAGTTACAGCAGATTCTGCCTGCTCCCTTACAGCCGTCACACATAAAGGGGTTATCCTCTCTCAGTGACATACACTCCCCTGCGTTTTCGCAATAGGAGTTTGTGTGGAGACGCTTTGTGTTAAGGGGAGCCGCAATCTTTTTTACTCGCTCCACCGCTTCGTCTAAATTCTCAACAATCTTATTATATCCGCAGACAACAATAACACTCCTGGGACCGTAAAGCAGAGCAGCCACTCGGTTAGAGTTACCGTCTACGTTGTAAAGCTCACCTCTGACTGTAAGAGCATTTGTGCTCATAAGGTAAGCATCTGCAGTGAATGCGCCGATATACACCGCCTCAACCTCTTCAGGGGTAATACCCTCACGGCTTCTGTCAAGGAAGTTGTAATCTCCGCTTCTGAGCAGAGCATCAATTCCTGTATCTCTCAGGGTCATTGAGCCACCGCAGGTAACCGTGTCACCCTTTGCAAGAAGACTCTTCACAAGTTCCAGTGCTTCCTGTGAAGTTTCGCAGAAGTAAGGCTTCATATTGTTAGCCTCAAGGTTTTTCATTGTTTCCTGAATCATTTCCATTGAAAAATTATTATTCATCTGAAATCACTTCCTGTTATATACATATATCCATATTATACATCAAACTCACGATAAATCAAGGTGACACAAAGGGCACTCCCAGATAATCTGCAACACTTTGCGAAAGTGTGCGGGCAATTCCGTCAATATTCTCTCTTATCCACTGAGCATCTGAGGGGTTATCGTGGAAAGCAACCTCCACCAGTGCGGCAGGAGCCTTTGTGCGTCTGACCTCGGCAAGATTTGTGGTAGGGATCGTGGTAATTTTGTTCGGGTCAGGATACAGCCCCTTGTAATTATCGGCAATCACGTTTGCAAGGCGCTGACCTCTCACACTTGAGGGATAATAATACACCTGCACACCTGTGTTCTGTCCTGCTCTGTCAGCCGAAGATGCGTTGGAATGAATGGCAAGGTGCAAATCGTAATTGCCCATATTGGAATCATTGATTGTCTTTGTAAGTGAATCCTCAGGATTATTGCGGACAAAGTTTATACCGCTTGCAGTAAGGTAGGGCTCCATAGCATCTGCAATCAGATTCATATAGTATTCCTCACTGCCTCCGCCGTAAAAAGGATTTGACTCCTGCAGAGAAGGACTCAGATAAATGGTAGGCATAAGCACACTCCTAAAAAAGTATTTACTATCAATATACGGAAAAAAATATTTTTTGTGACCCTGTTTACAAACGCAAAATAATATGTTATTATACATTTAAAAGAAATCAGTAATGATTACTGTTTTAAGGAGATGATATTATGAGCGGTCAGAATTTCAGCAAAAAACGTCAGATGATACTGGATACAATCAAATCCACAGACATACACCCCAGCGCCAAGTGGGTGTATGAAACCCTGAAAGAGCAGGTACCTGACCTGAGCCTTGGCACAGTGTACCGCAATATCAATCTCTTCAAAGAGCAGGGACTTGTAATCCCTGTGGCAACTGTTGACGGAGAAGAGCGTATTGACGGTGACACCTCAGCCCACGCACACTTTGTATGCAAGGAGTGCGGCTGTGTGTACGATGTACCTGCCACCCACGCACCAATGAGTCAGTGCAACTGCTCAATGGACGGCTTCTGCACTCACAACACAGTGCTTACTTACTACGGAATCTGCGGTGCCTGCACCACAATCTGATAAATCACAAACAAAAGGAGAATGCTTTATGAAAACATGGGTTTGCACAATCTGCGGCTACACACACGAGGGCGACACCCCTCCTGAAGTCTGCCCCATCTGCGACCAGCCTGCCTCTGCGTTCAAAGCAGAAGACGAGGAATAATTTTAAAATCGTTCCTGTCGGGCTTGTAGCTCAGTTGGGAGAGCGTAC
>JAZQHL010000016.1:0-25432 GCA_045540595.1 Ruminococcus sp. | reverse complement strand
GCAGAAGACGAGGAATAATTTTAAAATCGTTCCTGTCGGGCTTGTAGCTCAGTTGGGAGAGCGTACGGTTCGCAACCGTAAGGTCGGGAGTTCGACCCTCCTCAGGTCCACCAGAAAAAGCCTGTTGCTTTTTTGCAACAGGCTTTTTCAATGAAATTCGCCTTACGGCGAGTGAAATAGCTTCGCTGTGAAATACGCTGACGCGTATGAAATATTTGCTTCGCAAATGTTAAGGGGCGGATTTTATTTCACTTTCTGCGTCAGCAAAAAATTTCATAATGACCGAAGGTCATTATTTCATATGGCGCAAGCCTTTCGGGGCTTGCTTTTGTTATATCAGAGCACTTTGTGCATATAGTTAATTGTATAGCTTTGTTTTATAAATGCAGGAACTGTGTAACGAAACTTGCAGAAACAACAGAAAACAGAAAAAATAATACAAAAAATATGCAAGAGTTGTTGACAAATTATGCAAAAGTGTATATAATATACTCAAACAGAAAGAATCTGTAAATTATTTCAAGGAGGCTTGTATTTATGTTTAACCACAAGGATTTACCCCTGCTGTTACTTGACAACAGCTCTATGATGTCCGTTCTCAACGAAGGTGAGTTCAAATGCTATAATCTTCCCTTTGAGGATGCTAAGCACCTTATCGACATCTACGATGAATCTGATATTCTCCGTTGCTTCTCTAACCCCGATATTGAGACTGTAATCTTTGATTACTTGGGCTGTGCAAAACGCGATTTCGAATACAAGCGTATCCGCAATATGCGTGCAGGACAGGATGCTATTGTTTTCAAACTTTACGTTACTCCCTCTGAGACTCAGCCTGTTATTCAGGCAGATGATGGTGTAGAGGCTAAGAAAATCCAGAACGTCTACGTTTACTGTCAGTACCTTACACGCATTTCATAAATTGATTATTTTGATTTACTTCATAATTATTTCTCTGGAGTACCCGAGTTTTTGCTCGGGTGCTTTTTTGTTGATAACATCAAAATGTTGATATGTAAATATCATAATGGTATAATTTTGTATGAAATCTTTGAAAGGTTGATTTATATGATTAAATCAGTTATCTGCGATATTCTGGGTATTCAGTACCCTGTTTTTCAGGGCGGTATGGCATGGATTGCAGACGGCAGACTCTGTGCCGCTGTGTCTGAAGGCGGGGGTCTTGGACTTATTGCCGCAGGTGCCGCACCTGCTGATTATGTGAGAGAGCAGATTCACATTGCGAGAAGCATTACAAAGAAGCCTATAGGCGTCAATATTATGCTTATGAGCCCCTATGCCGCTGAGATTGCTCAGGTTGTGGCTGAAGAGGGTGTAGAGGTTGTCACCACAGGTGCAGGCAATCCTGCAAAGTATATGGATATGTGGAAAGAGGCAGGGGTCAAGGTTATTCCTGTTGTTGCCTCTGTAGGTATGGCAAAGCTTATGACAAAGCTGGGTGCCACTGCTCTGATTGCTGAGGGCGGTGAAAGCGGCGGTCACGTTGGTGAACTTACCACTATGGCGCTTATTCCTCAGATTTGCGATGCAACAGACCTGCCTGTTATTGCTGCAGGCGGTATTGTTGACGGCAGGGGAGTTGCCGCTGTGTTTATGCTGGGAGCAGTTGGTGTGCAGATGGGCACCCGATTCCTTGTGGCAGAAGAGTGCAACATTCACCCCGAGTATAAAAAGAAGATTCTGAAAGCCTCAGACCGTGCCACAATGGTTACAGGCAAACGCCTTGGCCACCCTGTCAGAAGTCTGAAAACTCAGTTTGCCAAAGACTATCAGAAGGCAGAGTACAGTGATATGTCTGACGATGAGCTGGAGGCACTTGCCGCAGGTGCACTGAGAATTGCAGTGCAGGAGGGCGACACTGAGAAGGGTTGCTTTATGGCAGGTCAGGTTGCGGCAATGGTTAAGAAGGAACAGCCTGCCGCAGAAATTATCAAGGAAATTATGGACGAGGCAGAGCCTATTCTCAGAGGTGCGTCTGCTTTTGTAGAATAAAAAATATAATCGTTATATTTGAGGCAGGTCCTACTCGTAGGGACGGTCATTGACCGTCCGTGCCTCATAGTGTATTTTGCGTATAATGTTCGGATGACCAGTGGTCATCCCTACGAGGTTTTATTGTGAACATTACAAGGTGATATTATGAACAGAGAAGAAATTAAGAATATACTTCCTCACAGGGAGCCTATGCTTCTTATAGATGATGTGGAGAAGATTGAAGATGAGGCAGTGGCACACTACACTGTCAGAGGCGATGAATTCTTTCTTCAGGGACATTTTCCCGAGCACCCTGTTGTGCCCGGTGTGATTCTCTGCGAGATGCTGGCTCAGTCTGCCTGTGTACTTCTTCTGGAACTTGCAGGTGAAGGCAAACTTCCTGTTTACACAGGACTCAATAAAGTTAAATTCCGCGGTATGGTGAAGCCCGGTGACACAGTTGAGATGCGTTGTCATCTGACAAAGTCCCGTCACCCCTTCTATTTTGCCGAAGGCACTGTAACCTGTGAGGGCAAAAAGTGCGTAAGCGCAGAGTTTTCCTTTGCTGTTACCGAGGCAAGCATCTGATTTAAAAAATAGGTGAAGTGCAGTGAGTGAGTATACCCGCACTGTGAATTACTACGAAACCGATAAAATGGGCATTACCCATCATTCAAACTATATCGGCTATATGGAGGAAGCAAGAATTGATTTTCTGCAGAAAATGGGCTATCCTATGACAAGGCTTGAAGCAGAGGGTGTGGTTTCTCCTGTGGTGAGCGTTGACTGCAGATACAAGAATCCTTCAACCTTTTCAGACGAGCTTGTGATTTCTGTAAGCGTGGAGAAGTACACAGGTGTCAAGGTGGTTTTTGCATACAGGGGCGTGAATTCTCAGACAGGCAAAACTGTTTTTGAGGCAAATTCAACTCACTGCTTTGTAAATCCTCAGGGCAGACCTGTGTCGGTGAAAAAGAACTTCCCTGAGTTTGATAAGAAACTATCAGCAGAGATTCTTTAGAAGCAGTTATATCTTGCTGTAATTCCATATTAAATGTTAACGCGGACGACCAATGGTCGTCCCTACGCAATTATATGGAGCTTTTTCTTGCATTTAGGGGGATATGGGTTTATAATGAGTTGTGCTAAATTGAATTTACAGGTGATAGATATGGCAGAAAAATTATATTTCAAGAACGATTACTCAGAGGGTGCTCACAAGAGAATCCTTGAAAGATTCATGGAAACCCATCTGGAGCAGAATACAGGTTACGGCACAGATAAATACAGTGAAAGTGCACAGGAGAAAATCCGCCTTGCATGTAACTGCCCTGATGCACAGGTTAAGTTTATCTGCGGAGGCACCCAGACAAATCAGCTTGTTATCAGCACTATGCTTGCACCCTATGAGGGCGTTATCGGTGCAACTACTGCTCATATTGCTGCTCACGAGGCAGGTGCTATTGAGTATTCGGGTCACAAGGTGTTGACTCTGCCTCACCACGACGGCAAGATTATACCTTCTGAACTTGTAGACCTGATTGAAACCTTCTGGAATGATGACAGCCACGAGCATATGGTGTATCCCGGTATGGTGTATGTATCTCACCCTACAGAGTTCGGTACACTTTATTCAAAGGCTGAACTCACAGCTATTGCAAATGTCTGCAAAAATTACAACCTGCCTTTGTATCTTGACGGTGCTCGCTTAGGTTACGGACTTATGAGTGATGAAAGCGACCTTACTCTGGAAGATATTGCTTCTCTTTGCGATGTGTTCTACATAGGCGGTACCAAGGTAGGTGCACTCTGCGGTGAGGCTGTGGTGTTCACAAAAAACAATATGCCCAAGTGCTTTGTGGCTCAGATAAAACAGCACGGTGCACTGATGGCAAAGGGCTTCTGCACAGGTCTGCAGTTTGACACACTCTTTACAGACAACCTTTACCTTGAACTGGGCAGACATGCCATTGAGATGGCAAACCTGCTGAAGAAAGGTTTTGTTCGGAAAGGTTACAGACTTCACGTGGATTCTCCCACGAATCAGCAGTTTATTGTTGTGAATCAGGAACAGCACAAGAAAATATCTGAAATTGCAGTTTTTGAAAACTGGGAGAGAATCGACAAAGAGCACACTGTTATCCGATTTGTAACAAGCTGGGCGACTAAGAAAGAAACAGTGGAAAAACTTATCTCTCTTATCTGATATGTTGACTATTACAACAAGCGGTGACGGGCGTTTGCCTGTTGCCGCTTGTTTTGCATTTATTTGTTCAAAAATCCGGGGATTTGACTCTATACATTGGTATATTGTTTCATTGCATTTTTTGTCGTAATGTGATATAAATATATCGTCAGTGTCTGTTAATAGTTTGTTTATAAATTCAGACTTCAGTACACGGACAAAAGAAATCAGAAAATTTATTCTGAGGGGTGGAAATATGAACAAACTCAATAAGAAGTGGCAGATTATTCTCTATGGTTGTTCAGGTCTGGGCGTTAATATGCTCAACATCATTATGGGAACATATCTGTGCAGTGCTCTGCTTGTAGGCGGATTTGAAAAGAATGTTGAGCAATGGACTTACCTTAACAAAGACCTGGTTGTTGCGGCACTTTGGGGTACACTCATTGTTGTTGCAAAGGTTCTGGACGGACTCATTGACCTGCCTTTCTCATCATTCACAGATAACCTTAAAACAAGATGGGGCAGACGCAGACCTGCTATCCTCATAGGATATATTCCTATGCTTATCTCTTATGTTCTGTTCCTTATTCCCATTGACAAGGAAGCAACTGTCCTCAATACTATCTGGTTTGCAACATTGCTTTGTATCTTCTATGGTGCATATACACTGACAATGCTTACATACTACGCAACCTTTGCAGAGATTGTAAAAGACGATAAAGACAGGATTTTGCTTTCAAACACAAAGTCTATCTGTGATGTTGTGTATTTTTCAATGAGTTTTGCGCTTGTGCCTGTGTTTGTAAGTATGCAGATGAATATTCGTCTGGTGGCACTTATTTTTATGCCCTTGGCACTTACAATGATGATTCCTATGATTATGATAAAGGAAAAGCCTACTAACACTAAAGAATCCCTTGAAAAAGTCAAGAGAGTGGGTTTTATCACTTCTTTGAAGTTTTCTTTCAGGAATACAAAGTTTATCTACTGGCTGTGCCTTGTGTTTGTTATGAACATCGGACTTCAGCTTTTCCTTTCCGGTATAAATGAGTTTTTCTCAACCACAGGAATTGATATGACCTTTGTAATGGCATCAGCCTTTGCACCGGTGCCATTTACACTTATGCTCTACAACAAACTTGTGAAGAAGTTCGGACTTAAAACAGGCTTCCAGTTTGTACTGCTGACCTTTGCGGTTGGCATGTCACTTATGATGCTGTGCAGAGTATTGCCACAGAATCTTATTCTGCCTTTTGCGATTTTCTGCGGTGTTATTGTGTCCTTTTCTATCGGTGCTTTCTTCTCTGTTACATATACAATTCCTGCTCAGATGGCAGCGGACTATACAGAGAAGACAGGTATCAGTGCAGCAACCATGTACTTTGCAGTTCAGGGACTTTTTGAGGCTGTGTCTGCAGGTATCGCATCCGGTGTGTTGCTTGTGTTCTTCAAACAGAACGGACTTGTTTCGCTCATCACCCTTGCGGTGGCATTCTTCTGTATGGCAGCCTTTGTTATGGCGTTTTTCCTGCCCGGGTCTGTAGCACTTATCGGTAAGGAGACAGAAAGCAAATAATGGCGGATCTCAGAAAACACGTAAAGCTTAATTGCTTGAAACTTAAAAACAGCAAAATGTCCTTTGAGGATATATATGAAATTGTGTTCAGTCATAGTGAGATTGTTATGGCTGAATATAACACAAACAACGGCCCTGTGAGCCTTACCTACAAAGAGGCTCAAAGCTGTATCGAGGCTGTTTCTGCAGCAATTTATGAATCTGCAGGCAATGGTAATTATATTGGAGTTTACGGAGAAAACAGCCCCGAGTGGATTGTGCTTTTCTGGGCTGTTCTCAAGTCGGGCAACAAGCCCTGTCTTATCAATCTGCGTCAGCCCGTGAGTTTTTCAAAGGGTATCCTTGATACCCTGAAAGCTTCCCTTGTGGTAAGTGTGGGTGATTGTCCTGATTTTGGCAGACGTGCACTTTCCTTTGCTGACCTTATGAAACTTTCAAAAAATACTGAAGTGAAAACTCAGATTCCCTTTGGAAACCACTTTGCCATCTCCACCTCAGGCACAACCCTCAAGGAGAAAATCTGCATTTATTCAGGCAAAGAGGTAAGCTGTCAGATACTTAATATCCTTTCTATGCAGGAAGAAAACAAGGGGTTTGTTGAGACTTACCACGGCAGAATCAAAGCTCTTGCGTTCCTGCCTTTGTATCACATTTTCGGTCTGGAGGCTATGTATCTGTGGTACGCATTCTGGGGCTCAACCTTTGTATTTCTCAGAGATATGACTCCAGACAACATTCTCTACACAATCCGCAGATATGAGGTTACTCATATCTTTGCGGTGCCTCTTTTGTGGGAGTCGGTGGAAAAATCCCTTCTCCGCACAATTTCTGCGCGGGACGAAAAGACCCGTAAGAGGTTTGAATCTGCAACCAACCTTTCACTGAAACTTAACAGACTAAGTCCTGCTTTCGGAAAATCCGTGGCAAGGGTGCTTCTCAAGGATGTGAGAGCAAGACTTTTCGGTGACAGTGTCAGATTCTGCATTTCGGGAGGCAGTTCAATCAAGGAATCAACACTGAAACTTATGAACTCACTGGGTTATGACCTTTACAACGGCTACGGTATGAGTGAAATCGGCATAACTTCTGTGGAACTTTCAAAAAAAGCCTCAGACAGAATAGAAGGCTCAATCGGCAAACCCTTTGATTCGGTAGAGTATAAAATCGGTGAGGAAAGCAAACTTTTTGTAAAGGGTAAATCTCTGTGTGAAAAGGTTATCATAGAGGGTGAGGAGCACATCACAGAGGGCTTCTTTGATACAGGCGATGTTGTGTGCTGTGACAAAAGAGGCTGCTATCACATACAAGGCAGAATATCCGATGTGGTTTTCGGTGCTGACGGTGAAAACCTGAATCCCGATTTTGCAGAAGATGCTTTCTCTCTTTCAGAGGCAGTTGCTCTGAGTGTTCTCGGAAACGAGGATAACTCACGTCTGATGCTTGTGGTACAGCTTCAAAGGGATATCCTTGGCGTTCAGAAAGAAAAACTACTTGCGCGTATTAAAGAAATCAATGAAACCTTGCCTCGTTCCTATCAGGTCAGAGAGCTCTTCTATACCTTTGATCCCATTATGGATTCCATGGCAATCAAAGTAAGCCGTGCCTACCTTAAAAAGGCAATCGCAGAGGGCAGGGTAGTTCTTCACAGCTTTCAGGAAAATTTGCAGGAGAGCGGAAACGAATCTCAGACCGACAGTGAGATTAAGTGTGTTCTCCGTGAACTTTTCTCAAAGGTGCTTAGAAAAGATATTTCAGAGATTACTGACACAGGTCATTTTATGAACGACCTGGGCGGTACAAGCCTTGATTACTTTACACTTATCAGTGAAATTGATAACAGGTTTGGCATTACTCTGGGTTTTGAATCAAAACAGTTTGGGTACTGTATCAACGATTTTGAACGGATCATAAAGGAAATGATTAACTGATGTATGAGTTTTTCAGATGGTTTGCCATAGTTACAGGCTGGCCTTTTCAGGCTTTGTTCTTTAAAAGAAAAACATACTACGAGGACAGGAAAATTCAGGGAAGAAGGGTGAAGGGCTCAGCACTTGTGGTAACAAATCACTACAACATTCTTGACTACATAATGAATGTGTTTCTCTTCTTTCCCAGAAAACTCTGGGTGGTGCTTTCCGAGTGGATTTTTCAGCAGAGTGACTTCTTTTACTGGGGAATGAAATTCTTCGGCGGTATCTGTGCTGACAGAGAAACAAAGAGTATGAGCTTTGTGGATAAAAGTTCCGAAGTCCTTGAAAAAGGCGGACTTGTGCAGATTTTCCCCGAGGCTCACAATACCCCCGACGGAGAAATGTACCCTTTCAAACCCAGCTATGTGCTTATTGCACTGCGTTCGGGGGCTCCCATCATTCCTGTTATCACAGACGGTAACTACGGTATATTCAGACGTGCTCACGTGATTGTGGGCAAGAAGATATACCTGCGGGATTACTGCTCAAGCGTCAATCCTTCCCGTGAAGAGATTGAAAGACTCAACAGCCTTATCTTTGATAAGTGCACTGAACTCCGTACTCAACTTTTTGTAAAAACAGGCAGAATGCCTGAGAAAAACTAAATTAATCTGAAAGGTAATCTGAATATGAATCCTGTTTTACATATAATCCTGATTGTGCTTTTCTGGCTTGCTGTGTCAGGCATTTTTATGCTTGTGTTCAGTTGGTTTCTTATCTCTTATATTATTTATACAATGCACCTGAAACGCAGGGGTAAACACAGATGGACCCGAGAATGCTCAAGTGACGATCCCCGTCAGCACATTATGTATGACGAGGGAATTAAGTGGAGCGAAAAATACAAGGATAAAAAACACGACCTGCATATTGTGAATGAGGGACTTAACCTTTACGGTGAGTATTACGACCTGGGCTATGACAGAGCGGTTATTATGCTTTCGGGCAGGACTGAAGGTCTCAGATACTGCTACTACTTTGCACAGCCGTATTCTGAGGAAGGCTTCAATGTGCTGGTGATTGACCAGCGTGCCCACGGTGAAAGTGACGGTGAGTTCAACACTGTAGGCTTTGACGAGCAAAGAGATGCCGTTGCCTGGGCAGAGTATATTCATCAGAATTTCGGTGTGAAAAAGATTATTATGCACGGAATCTGCATCGGCGGCAGCACAGGTCTGTTTGCACATCTGAATGAAAATTGTCCCGATTATGTTGATGGTCTTGTGGTAGAGGGTATGCACCCCAATTTCTGTGAAAGCTTCAAGAATCATATGATTGAACTGGGTAAAAGCGTTAATCCTGTTATCCACTTTGTGGATATGTGGATGCGGATTTACACCGGTCACAGTATGAAGTACGGTCCCATAGATTGCATTGATAAAATGAAAAAGCCTCTTTTGATGCTTCACAGCCGAGAGGATAAGTATTCAACCCCTGAGTATGCTCAGATTCTTTTTGATAAATGCGGCAGCGAAAAAAAGCGGATTGTATTCTTTGAACACGGCGACCATTCGATGATTCGCATTATTGACAAAGAAAAATACGACGGAGCAATCAAAGCTTTCATAAAGGAAAACTATTCGTAATATAATAAAATATTGCTTATAAATGCTTCGGTGTATCTGAGGCATTTATTTTTTATACATTGTTTACAATTGTTTTGTTGCCTAAACTGTATAAACCGTGGTATAATAAAAAAGCAATAAATCTGTAAGGAGTGATTATATGAAAATATGCGTATTCGGTGCAGCGTCTCCGAAGATTGACAACGAGTACATCGAGAAAGTTGAACTTCTGGGTGAAGAAATGGTAAAACGCGGCCATTCACTGGTTTTTGGCGGCGGTGCCAACGGACTTATGGGTGCTGTGGCACGTGGTGTTCAGTCTCAGGGCGGATACATCGAGGGTATTATTCCCAGCTTTTTTGAGAATGAAAGCATAGAGGCTGTGTTTGAATATTGTGACGAAGTGTTTGAAACCTCCACAATGCGTGAGCGCAAGCAGATTATGGAGGATCGTTCAGATGCTTTCATAATTGTTCCCGGCGGTATCGGTACCTTTGAGGAGTTCTTTGAGATTATGACACTGCGTCAGCTTTGCCGTCACAATAAACCCATAGCACTCTTTAACATCAAAGGCTACTACAACGAGCTTAATGCTATGATGCAGGCTGCAGTTGATAAGGGCTTTGTGCGCTCTGCAGTTGATGCTCTTTACAAGACCACAGACGATATGGACGAACTCTTTGCGTTCCTTGAATCCCCCCAGCCCGAGAATCTTCTTGTAAAAGACCTTAAGGACGGTTGATAATATGAAAGTTACCTTTATCGGTGCCTGCCACGAGGTAACGGGCAGTTGCACCCTTGTTGAGGTTGCAGGGAAGTATTCCCTTGTGGATTTCGGTATGCCTCAGGGAGTTGATGTGTTTGAAAACGCACCTCTGCCTGTGCACCCTGCAGAGATAGAGAATCTTTTTCTGACCCATGCTCACGTGGACCATTCGGGATATATTCCTCTTTTGTATAAGAACGGCTTCCGCGGTACGGTTTTTGCCACGGCAGAAACCTGCGATTTGTGTGAGATTATGCTTCGTGACTGTGCTCATATTCAGGAGTCTGAGGCAAACTACAAAAGCCGTAAAAGCAAGCGAGCAGGCAAGGGAGCGGTGGAGCCTTTGTATTCTATGGAAGATGCAGAGGGGGCTCTGAGGCTTTTCAGAAGATGCAGATACTCAGACAGATTCCAGATTAACGAAAATATATCTGTTTGCTTTTCTGATATAGGACATCTTCTGGGTTCCTCTTGTGTACAACTGTGGCTTACAGAGGGTGATACGGAAAAGAAGATTGTTTTTTCGGGTGATGTGGGCAATACAAACCAGCCTATCATCAACGACCCCAAGGCAATAGACGGGTGTGATTATCTGGTAATCGAGTCCACCTACGGCAACCGTATTCACGAAAAACACAGAGAAGATACCATAGGTGCACTTGCTCAGTATATTCAGACTACCCTTGATAAAGGCGGAAGTCTGATTATTCCTTCCTTTGCAGTGGGAAGAACTCAGGAGCTTCTGTACTTTATCCGCGAGATTAAAAACCGCGGAATGATAAAGGGTCACGATAATTTCCCTGTTTATGTGGATTCACCCCTTGCCAACGAAGCCACAAGCATCTATATGCAGTGCAGTACAGACTGCTTTGATGATGATATAAAGGCAGTTATGCAAAGAGGTGAGAATCCCCTTGTTTTTCCGGGGCTTAAGACTTACGTTTCCATTGAAGAAAGTAAAAAACTCAATTCAGATGATTCTCCCAAGGTTATTATTTCTGCAAGCGGTATGTGTGAAGCAGGAAGAATCTGTCACCATCTGAAATACAATCTCTGGAAAAGCAACTGCACAGTGCTTTTTGTAGGCTATCAGGCTGTAGGTACACTGGGCAGAAGGATTCAGGACGGAGCAGAAAGTGTCAGGATTTTCGGTGATGAGATTGCAGTCAATGCAAGAATAGCATCTCTCAAAGGAATCAGCGGACACGCAGACAAAGAAGGTTTGCTTGCTTGGGTTGACAGCATAGGGGAGAAGCCCTGTGAAATCTTTGTAAATCATGGTGAGGATACCTCCTGCACTGAGTTTGCACAGACCCTTGAGGAGACCTTCCGCATAAAAGCAAAGGCACCTTACTCGGGCAGTGTGTATAACCTGCTGACAGGTGAGTATGAGTATGTGGCACAGGGTGTTCCTGTGAAGCAGAAGGCTCCCACAGCGCCTCCTGTTACAAAGAGCAGGATTGCTTTTTCAAAGCTTTCCTCTGCAATGGATGTGCTTATGTCTGTTGCAAGAGCAAGTGACGGCATACCCAACAAGGAGCTTGAGCGGTTTGCAAAAGATGTGCTTGAGCTTGCTGAAAAGTACAGAAGATGATTCTTCTGAGGAATTAAAATAACGATTGAATAAGGGCAAGACACCGCCAGCTTTCGGCGGAGGTCTTGCCTTACTGGTGTGTTATGAATATAAGGAAATACATAGGTGATAAAGAATTTTACAAAAAGGTGCTGGTTATTACTCTGCCCATACTTGTTCAGCAGATAATAACCAACTTTGTAAGCCTTATCGATAATATGATGGTAGGGCAGACAGGCACCGAGCAGATGTCGGGCGTTGCCATTGTCAATCAGCTGATATTTGTTTTCAATGTGTGCATTTTCGGCGGAGTTTCAGGTGCAGGAATTTTCACTGCACAGTTTCATGGCAAGGGTGACCACAAGGGTGTGCGGGATACCTTCAGGGCAAAGGTGATAATTGTTCTGATTATGGCGGCACTGTGCATCGGTCTGTTTCTTTGCTTTGGTGATGAACTGATTTCTCTTTTTCTCCATCAGGGACAGGATGACCTCGACCTTGCGGCAACCCTTGGTTACGGCAAAGAGTATATGATGATTATGCTCTTCCAGCTTCCTCTGTTTGCTATTACTCAGGCTTATGCAGGTACTCTGAGAGAAACCGCAAGAACAGTGCCTCCTATGCTTGGCGGTATGGCAGCAGTTGTTGTGAATGTGGCACTTGACTATGCCTTAATCTTCGGTGTTGACTTCCTTTCTATCCCTGCAATGGGTGTCAGAGGTGCGGCAATTGCAACGGTTATTTCGCGTTTCTGTGAGTTTATGGTGGTTGTGCTGTGGACTCATCTGAACAAAGAAAAGAACAAGTTCATCAGAGGGGCTTACAGAAGTTTCAGGATTCCCCGTGAACTTATGGGCGGAATCGTGCGCAAGGGTTTTCCGCTTATGCTCAACGAGGTGCTCTGGTCCACAGGTCAGGCGGTGCTTGTGCAGTGCTACTCAACCCGCGGTCTTGAGGCGGTTTCTGCAATGAATATCAGTTCCACTGTTTCAAACCTGTTCTTCTGTGCTTTCTTTGCCTTCGGCAGTGCAATCAGCATTATTGTGGGACAGCTTCTGGGAGCAGGTGAACTTGAACGCGCAAAGGACGAAGACAGAAAACTCATCTTCACAGCAGTTGTTGTGTGTGTTATCATCGGTACGGTTATGGCATTTCTTTCTCCGCTCTTTCCTCAGATTTACAACACCACGGATACGGTCAAAAGCATTGCCACAAAGTGCCTGTTCATAAGTTCTGTGATGATGCCCTTCCACGGCTTTGTTCACACAGCCTACTTTACACTGCGTTCAGGCGGAAAGACTGTTATCACCTTCCTCTTTGACAGTGTGTATGTATGGGCTATTCTCATTGTGGTTGCTTTCTCCCTTTCAAGATTCACAACTCTTGATGTGGTGAAAATGTATGCAATAATCCAGAGCCTTGATATCCTCAAATGTGTTGTGGGATATATCCTTGTGAAAAAGGGAGTCTGGGTCAATAACCTTGTTGAAAGTAAATAAGGTTATAATTTGCGAATATACCAAAGGACGTGTTCTGTGCACGTCCTTTTTTGTTTTTCTGAAACTGCAGAATATATGCACCTTTACGACGGATTTTGACATATCTGTAAAGGTGTGATATAATTGTAGCAATATTATGAGGAGATGGTAGTATGATATATATTCTTTATAACCCCCTTGCATCAAGCGGACAGGGTGAAAACTTTGCAAAAGAAGCACAGCAGAAGCAGAAAACAGACTGTGAACTTCACAGTGTTATAGATATGGATATGAGAACTTTTGTGTCACAGTGCGGTGCAGATGACAGAATCATCCTTTGCGGCGGTGACGGCACACTGAACCGTTTTGCAAATGATGTGTACGGCCTTGCTTTCCCTTGTGAGATTTATTTTTACAAGTCAGGCACAGGCAACGACTTTCTCAGAGATATAGAGGATAAGGTGCAGGATAATATGCTGTATCTTAACGACTACATCAGCAATCTTCCCACAGTAACCGTGAACGGCAAAACAAGTCGCTTTGTAAACGGTATCGGTTTTGGTATTGACGGTATGTGCTGTGAGGTTGCAGACCAGCTTGCAGCTAAGGGTAAAAAGCCTGATTATACGATGATTTCTATTAAACTTCTTCTTCACGGCTACAAGTGCCCCGATGCAGTGGTAACTGTTGATGGCAAAAAGCACGAGTTCAGGAAGGTGTGGCTTGCATCAGGTATGAACGGCAGATACTACGGCGGCGGTATGAAGGTGGCTCCCGAGCAGGACAGACTTGGGGACAGCCTGACTTCTTGTATTATCCACGGTAGCGGTAAACTCAAGACCCTTATTGTTTTTCCGGGACTTTTCAAGGGCACTCACATTGATCACCCTGAAATGACAACTCTCCTTACAGGCAAGGAGATTACAGTAGAGTTTACAATTCCCACTGCACTGCAGATTGACGGAGAAACAGTTCTTGGTGTTACTTCCTATACAATCAGAAAATAATATTTTTACATAAAGCAGATACCTTCGGGTGTCTGCTTTTTTACTCCCTCCGTCAAAAATCAAAGATTTTGCCACCTCCCTCAAAAGGGAGGCTTTTCGGTTTTCCTGATTGAGGGTGTTCCTGAAAAAAATAAAATACCTCTTGACATATAATACTATGTGGTGTATAGTATAATGCGTAAGGAGGTATTCTATGGATATTCAGCTTAAACGCGGACTGCTTGATGTGTGTGTCCTTGCTTCAATCAAAAATGCAGATTCCTACGGGTATCAGATGATCAAGGATATGAAGCCTTATGTAGAGATTTCTGAGTCTACTCTGTATCCTATACTGAGAAGGCTTGAGTCTTCTTCGCTGCTGACTGTACGCACTGCCGAGCACAACGGCAGACTGAGAAAATACTACAGCATTACAGATGCAGGTAAACAGAGAATAGAGGATTTCAAAGCAGAGTGGAATGAGATTGTTTCAATCTATAATTATGTTACGAGGGAGGAAGAGTAATATGAACAAAAATGAATTTCTGGTATGTTTAAGAGAAAAACTTTCAGGCTTGCCGGAGGAAGATGCAGAAAAATATGCAGAGTATTACTGTGAAATGATAGATGACCGTATAGAAGACGGAATGAGCGAGGAAGAGGCAGTTGCAGATGTGGGCTCTGTTGATGAGATTGTCACAGAGATTCTCAGGTCAACACCTCTTGTAAAACTTGTAAAGGAGAAGGTTAAGCCCAAAAGAAAACTCCGTGCGTGGGAAATTGTGCTCCTTGCGGTGGGCTCACCTTTGTGGATTACATTAGGTCTTGCAGCCTTGTGTGTTCTCCTTGCTGTCTATATTGTGCTGTGGGCTCTGGTGATAGTACTTATCTGTGTTGATGCTGCTTTGTTTGCTGCCGCTGTTGCACTTTTTGCCTGCTGTGCAATTCTTACGGTAAGTTCACAGATTCCCGAGAAAATTATGTGTATGGGTGCAGGTCTTATAATAGGCGGCATTGCGTTGCTTCTTTCTTTGGGTGTAAAGGGCGCAGTAAAGGGCACAGCCTGGCTCAGTAAAAAAATAATTATTGGTATAAAATCTTGTTTTGTAAGAAAGGGAGACGCTTAATGAAAAAGGCAACTGTTATTACTCTGATAGTTTCACTTTGTATGGTGTTTGCAGGTCTTATCCTCTGCGGTGGAGTTGTTATGATGAATGGTCTGGATTTCGATTTCGGGAATACTGCAGATTACAGAGAAAAGGTATCTACTTTTGATGAAGCCTTTGCAGATGTGGAAGTTCGCGGAATGTCAGCAGATGTTCAGTTTTTTGTTACAACAGCAGACGAGTGCGTAGTTGAATGTACAGAAACCGATGATGCTTATTACGATGTTAAGGTTGAGAATAACACACTGATTGTAAAGTACGTTGATAACAGAAAGTGGTTTGATCATATAGGCTTCAACTTCAGTTCGCTTTCAGAAAATGTAAAAGTGTATCTGCCTGAGAATGTGTATGAAAATGTTAAAATCAGAAGTACAAGCGGAAATGTTACCGTGAATCAGGGCCTTGCGTGTGAAAGCCTTGAGGCTGTAAGCACCAGTGGCTCTGTGAGAGTATACGGTGCAAGTGCAGAAGGTAAAATCACAGTGAATTCCACAAGCGGTCGGTCAGTAGCCGATGCAGTAAAAGCACAGAGTCTCACTGTTGCTTCCACCAGCGGAAGGGTTAATGTGAGCAATATTGATGAGGTAGAGAATGTTTCTGTTAATGCTACCAGCGGAAGAATAGAGGCAACTGATATCCGCTGTGTGAACTTCAGCGCAGAAGGTGTAAGCGGCACAGTGCTCTGCTCAGGTGTAATTGCAGAGGAAACCCTCAATGCAGAATCCACTAGCGGCGGTGTTCAGGTGCTCATGTGCGATGCTGAGATTCTGAATCTCAAATCCACAAGCGGTAGTATCCGCGGCACACTTCTCAGCGGGAAGGTGTTCAATGCTGATTCCGTAAGCGGCAGTGTTAAGGTGCCTGCTTCCACACAGGGCGGCATCTGCAATGCAAAAACCACCAGCGGAAGCATTGATATAAAAATTCAATAAGGCATAAAAACAAGGCACAGATTCTATCGGTCTGTGCCTTGCGATTTTTTATTTAAGTTTGGAGAGTTTCTGGGTGTTTGCAATTACAATGAGCTCGCTGCCTTTTTCAAGGGGCTTGAGGGGGTCAACATCAATATTAACTACACCGTCTTTTTTTATTGCCACTATGTTGAGAGAATATTTCTTTCTCAGGTTAAGATCAATCAGGCTTTTGCCAACCCACTCGGGTTTTACATCTATCTCAACCATAGAAACATCTCCTGAAAGCTCAATGATATCCACAAAGCCTGAGGAGAGCAGATTCTTTGCAAGGCGGATTCCCGACTCGTTTTCAGGGAATACAACCCTGTCAGCACCGACCTTCAGCATAATTTTCCTGTGCATATCACTGGCGCATTTAGCGATAATCTCGGGTACGCCTGCTTCTTTGCACAGAGTGATTGCCATAACGCTTGCCTCCAGGTTATCTGCCATTGCTACAATAACAACGTCCATATTTGAGATACCCAGTTCTTTTATAACATCAGGGTCTGTAACATCAGCACATTTGCATACGGGTATGAAGTCAACAACAGAATTTACAAGGTTTTCGTCAATATCAACTGCAAGCACTTCAGCGCCGCTTTCTATAAGCTCTTTTGCTACAGCAAAGCCGTATTTGCCCAGACCGAATACTGCGTAGGTTTTGTTTAAACTCATAAGTATTGCTCCTTTTAACCCACACTGATTTTTTCAGTGGGATTTGAAATAATATTTTTGTTTTGTTTTCTCAGTGTAAATGCCACCGCAAGAGATATAGGACCTACTCTGCCAAGATACATTGTGGCAGTGATAATCAGTTTACCAAAGGTATCAAGAGAGGAGGTTAAATTGCGGGACAGACCCACAGTTGCAGTGGCACTGATTGACTCAAAGAGTATATCCAATGCGTTCGCATCAGTACATGCACAAAGGAAAAGTGTAGATAACAGCAGTGTTGTGAAAGATGTGACAGTTACTGCTGTTGCCTTGTTTATAGCTTCTTTTGTAATGTTTCTGTGAAAAAGGGTTACCTCGTTGTGGTTTTTTATGGTTGCCAGTGCTGAGGCAAAAAGAACAACTATCGTCACCGTTTTTATACCGCCTGCAGTGCCCACAGGTGAGCCTCCTATGAACATCAGAAATAGAGATACAATAGAAGCTCCGTTTGTTAAGTTCTGCTGAGGTATAGTGGCAAAGCCTGCTGTTCTTGTGGTGACTGACTGAAACATTGAAACCTGAATTTTATCAAAGAGTGACATGTTGCCTATAGTCAGGGAGTTGTGGTATTCAAAAATAAAGATAAACAGAGCTCCTGTAAATATCAGAAAAAGTGTTGAATAGATTGCTATCTTGCTGTGCAGAGATAGTCCTTTGAAGCATCGGAATTTCTGAGTTCTGAATTTCTTTGTCACCCTGATTAAATCCCACCAGACTATATAGCCCAGACCGCCAAGGATGATAAGTGCAGAGGTAACAGCGTTTATAACGGGGTTTGTTGCATAGTCGCACAGGCTGTTTTCACCGATTATATCAATTCCTGCGTTGCAGAATGCTGAGACAGAATTAAAGATAGAAATCCAGATTCCTTTTACACCGAACTGTGGTACAAACACCGTCATATAAAGCAGAGCACCTATGCTTTCTACAATAAAGGTACCTATAAATACTTTCTTTACGAACCTTACAAGACCTGACAAGGAGTTAAGGTTAAAGGCATCCTGCAGTAGTACCCTGTCAGCAAGTCCCATTCGCTTGCGGAGGATTATCATAATACCCGAAAGGATGGTGATGATGCCCAGACCGCCAATCTGTATAAGGCACAGAATGACTATATGCCCGAAGGTACTCCATGTGCTTACGGTAGGCAGAGTTACAAGTCCTGTCACACAGGTAGAGGTGGTGGCTGTGAACAGTGCGTCAACATAGGGCACGGCCTTGCCTGTGGCTGAGCTTATGGGCAGAGACAGCAGAATACTACCTGCAAATATAGCTGCCAGAAAACTGAGCATAATAATTTGGGAAGTAGAAGGAGCCGGAAACTTTTTTTTCATATAAAACCTCCTTGACTCAAACTGTAATATACTGATAAAATTACCTTTGCTGTACAGGATTATAACATATCTTTTTTTATCTTTCAATGCGATAAGGTATAGTGTTTTGTTTTTTTGCATAATACTTTTGATTTGAACTTAAAAACTTCGGAAAATATATCAGAAAAATCTGTTTAATTCTTCTTAAGCATTGACTTTATAACACTTTGGTGGTATCATATCCCTAATGAATCTTTAAGAGCGGTACAGAGATGCCGACAAGATTTGTGTATATATACCGTTCGCAGGGGAAAACTATACCTGCGTGCCTTATGTAACTGTGTCTTGTCGTGCTTTATTGCGGCAGGATTTTTTTATTATAAAAGGCTATTTATATAGGTGACAGTTATGAAGTACTTACTTACAAATGCTAAAGTGTATACCGGCGGAGAGTTTGCTCTTACAAACATTCTCGTTGACGGTGGCGTTATTGTCGCTCTGGGTAGTGATATTCAGGGTGATGGTGCTACTATTCTCAATTTTAGCGGCTGTGTTATCTTTCCCGGCTTTGTGGATGTGCATGTGCATTTCCGTGAGCCGGGTTTTTCGTATAAAGAAACCATTCTCACAGGTTCTAAAGCAGCGGCAAGAGGCGGCTACACAGCCGTGTGTACCATGCCGAACTTAAATCCTGTGCCGGATAGCGCAGAGCATCTGAAGGCTCAGCTTGACATTATAAACCGTGATGCGGTTATTAAGGTTTATCCTTACGGCTCAATCACCATAGGTCAGCTTGGCGAAGAACTTTCTGATCTTGAGGGTATGGCAGAGGGGGCAATCGCTTTCTCCGATGACGGCAGAGGCGTTCAGTCCCGCGATATGATGAAAGAGGCAATGCTTAAATCAAAGGCTCTCGGCAAGATGATAGTTGCCCATTGTGAGGATAACTCACTGCTAAAGGGCGGATATATCCACGACGGTGAGTATGCAAGAGCACACGGACACCGGGGTATCTGCTCAGAAAGTGAGTACGGCCCCATTATAAGAGATATTGAACTTGTAGAGGAAACAGGCTGTTCCTACCATGTATGCCATGTTTCTGCAAAGGAATCTGTAGAAGCTATCAGACAGGCAAAGAAAAGGGGAGTGGACATCACCTGTGAAACAGGCCCTCACTACTTAGTCCTTGATGACAGCAACCTTCAGGAGGACGGAAGATTCAAAATGAATCCGCCTTTGAGAGGCAAAGCAGACAGAGAAGCACTGATTGCAGGTATCCTTGACGGTACGGTGGATGTGATTGCCACTGACCACGCACCTCACAGTGCTGAGGAAAAGTCAAGAGGACTTGAGAAAAGTGCAATGGGAATCACAGGTATCGAAACCGCATTTCCCATTCTCTACACAAAACTTGTCAGAACGGGTGTGATAACCCTTTCAAAACTCATCGAACTCTTAAACACAAACGCAAGAACCCGATTTGGTATTGGTTCACAGATTGCAGTAGGCGAGAGTGCAGACCTGACGGTCTTTAACCTTGATGAGGAATATATAATTAATCCCGAGGAGTTTATCTCCAAGGGCAAAGCAACTCCCTTTAAAGGAGAAAAAGTTTTTGGCAAATGCCTATTGACTATGGTTGATGGAAACATCGCCTGGCAGGATAATGAATAAAGGATAACGGAAGGAGAAATTATTATGGCAAAACGTGAGGACATCAAAAAAATTCTGATTATCGGCTCCGGCCCTATTATCATCGGACAGGCTGCAGAGTTTGACTACGCAGGCACACAGGCTTGCCTTGCACTTAAAGAGGAGGGTTACGAGGTTGTGCTCTGTAACTCCAACCCTGCTACAATTATGACCGACACAACAATTGCTGATAAGGTTTATATGGAGCCTCTCACACTGGAGTATATCGCAAGAATTCTCCGCTATGAGCGTCCTGATGCTATTATCCCCGGTATCGGCGGACAGACAGGCCTTAACCTTGCAACTCAGCTCCAGAAGAAGGGCATTCTTGAGGAGTGCGGCGTAGAACTTCTTGGCACAAGTTCAGAGAGTATCGAGCGTGCTGAGGACAGAGAACTGTTCAAGGAACTGTGCGAGAGTATTGACGAGCCTGTTATTCCCTCAAGAATCACTTACAACATTGAGGAAGCAAAAGAGGCTGCAAAGGAAATCGGCTACCCTGTAGTTCTTCGTCCTGCATTTACTCTTGGTGGCACAGGCGGCGGCTTTGCATACAACGAGGAAGAACTTGTTGATAAGGGCCGCAATGCATTCAAACTTTCTCCTGTTTCTCAGGTTCTTATCGAGAAGAGTGTTAAGGGCTATAAGGAAATCGAGTTTGAGGTTATGCGTGACGGTGCAGACCATGCAATTATGATCTGCGGTATGGAAAACATTGACCCTGTAGGTGTTCACACAGGTGACTCCATGGTTGTTGCTCCCATTATGTCTCTGAATGACCACGACTTCAATATGCTCAAGGAAAGTGCACTGAAGATTATCAAGGCTCTGAAGATTGAAGGCGGTTGTAACGTTCAGTATGCTCTCAACCCCGATTCTTCCGAGTATTACCTCATCGAGGTTAACCCCCGAGTTTCCCGTTCCTCTGCTCTTGCTTCCAAGGCATCAGGTTATCCCATTGCAAGAGTTACAGCCAAGATTGCAGTTGGTATGACTCTTGAGGAAATAAAAATTGCAAACACAAACGCAGCCTTTGAGCCTGACCTTGACTACGTTGTTGCAAAACTTCCCAGATTCCCCTTCGATAAATTCCCCACAGTTTCCAACGAGCTTTCAACTCAGATGAAGGCTACCGGTGAGGTTATGGGTATCGGCTCTACTCTTGAGGAGTGTCTGCTGAAATCCGTACGTTCTCTTGAGACAGGCGTGTGCCATTTCTATATGCCTAAGTTCGACTCCTGGACAACAGAGGAAATCACAGATTATATCTACAAATTCCACGATGATAACTTCTTCGGTGTTGCTGAACTTATACGCCGCGGAGTTTCAATCGAAGAACTTCACGAAATCACACAGATTACAGAACTCTTCCTTGAGAGCCTCAAGAAGATTGTTGATTTTGAAACAGTAATCGCAGAGAACAAGGGTGATATTGAAACCCTTAAGGAAGCAAAGAAAATCGGCTTTGCCGATAAATATATTGCAAAACTCTGGGGCATGACTGATGACCAGATTTTTGCTCTGCGTAAAGAAAACAAGATTTTCCCCATTTACAGAATGGTTGATACATGCCACACAGGTGCATACATTCCTTACTTCTACTCAAGCTATCAGGGCGAGAACAAGTCCATTGTTACAGATAACAAGAAGACTCTCGTTCTTGGTGCAGGTCCTATCCGAATCGGTCAGGGCGTTGAGTTTGACTATTCCACTGTTCACGCAGTTTCCACTATCCGTAAGTCAGGCATCGAGGCTATCATCATCAACAATAACCCCGAGACAGTTTCCACTGACTACACAACAGCAGACAAACTGTACTTCGAGCCTCTTACACCCGAAGATGTAATGAACGTTGTTGAGTTTGAGGGCGCTTACGAGGCAATTGCTTCTCTGGGCGGTCAGACAGCAATCAACCTGGCAGAGCCTATTGGCAGACGCGGTGTAAAGGTTATCGGTACTGACGTTGAGGCAATTGATCGAGCAGAGGACAGAAAGAGCTTTGAAAGAATTCTTGCAGAACTCAACATTCCTCAGCCCAAGGGCACAGCAGTTACAAACATCGAAGACGGTGTGGCTGCTGCAGAGCGTATCGGTTACCCCGTACTTGTTCGTCCTTCCTTCGTTCTGGGCGGTCGTGCAATGCAGATTGTTGCCAACGAGGAACAGCTCAGAAGGTATCTGAGAACAGCCGTTGAGGTTGACGAGGATAAGCCCGTACTTGTTGACAAGTACATTATGGGTAAAGAGGTAGAGGTTGACGCAGTATGCGACGGCACAGACGTGTTCGTTGCAGGTATTATGGAACTTGTTGAGCGTACAGGCGTTCACTCAGGTGACTCAATCAGCGTTTACCCTGCTTTCAGTATCTCTGACAGAGTAAAAGGCGTTATCCTTGAGTATGCAAAGAAACTGGGACTGGGTCTGGGAATTGTCGGTCTTTACAATATCCAGTTCATTGTAGACTCCAAGGAGGATGTTTATATCATCGAGGTTAACCCCCGTTCCTCAAGAACTGTACCCTTCCTCAGTAAGGCTACAGGCTACTCCCTTGCAGATATTGCCACAAACGTAATTATGGGTAAGACTCTGAAGGAGCAGGGCATCTTTACAATCTATCCTACAGAGAAGAATCGCTGGTACGTAAAAGTTCCCGTGTTCTCTTTCAATAAAATCAAGGGTCTGGACGCATACCTTTCACCTGAGATGAAGTCTACAGGTGAGGCAATCGGTTACGATAACAAACTCAACCGAGCAATGTACAAGGCTATTCAGGCTGCAGGTATGACAGTTCAGAATTACGGCACAGTGCTGGTTACAATTGCAGATAAGGACAAGGAGGAGGCTCTGCCTCTTATCCGCCGCTTCTATCAGCTCGGCTTCAACATTCAGGCTACAGAGGGCACTGCAAACTTCCTCATTGCAAACGGTATCCGTACTCACAAGATGGGCAAGATTTCCGAAGGCTCCGAGGATATCCCCAAGGCAATCCGCAAGGGTCACATTGCTTATGTTATCAACACCCGTGACATCGGCTCTATGAGTCAGGCTACAGACGGTTACGAAATCCGTTCCTGCGCATCAGAGAACAACGTAACAATGTTCACAGCCCTTGATACTGTCAAGGTACTCCTCGATGTTCTTGAAGAAACCACACTTACAATTTCTACAATAGATGCAGAATGAGTGGAGTGAAAAAATGAAACAGGTAATTTTCAAAGTAATCTCTAATGAGAAAATAGCTAAAGACGTGTTCAAGATGGTGATGGAGGGAGATACTTCCTCCATCTCCTGCGGACAGTTTGTTAATATTCAGATTGAGGGGCTTTATCTTCGCCGTCCTATCTCTGTTTGCGAGGTAGAAGGGGATAAACTCACAATCATCTACAAGGTAGTAGGCAAGGGCACAGAGGTTATGAGCAGTATGACTGAGGGTGTGGAGCTTGATGTTCTCACAGCTCTCGGTAACGGCTACGACCTGAGTTTAAGCGGTGATACCCCTCTGCTTATCGGCGGCGGCGTAGGAGTACCGCCTATGTATCAGCTTGCAAAAGACCTTATCGCTCAGGGCAAGTCAGTGAAAGTAATCCTTGGCTTCAACAAGGCTGAAGAGATTTTCTATGAGGCTGAGTTCAAGGCTCTGGGTGCAGAGGTTTACGTTGCAACTGTTGACGGCAGCGTTGGCACAAAAGGCTTTGTAACCGATGTTATGAAAACTCTTGATGACTACACCTATGTATACACCTGCGGTCCCGAGCCTATGCTCAAAGCAGTGTATAACGAGAGCAAAACCTCAGGTCAGTTCAGCTTTGAAGAAAGAATGGGCTGTGGCTTCGGTGCCTGTATGGGTTGCTCCTGCAAAACAAAGTACGGTAACAAACGAATCTGCAAAGAAGGTCCCGTGCTTACAAAGGAGGAGATTATATGGTAAACACAAAGGTAACACTTTCAGGACTCACCCTTGATAACCCCATAATCCCCGCCAGCGGTACATTCGGCTTCGGTTATGAATTTGCAGAAATTTACGATATCAATATATTAGGTTCCTTCTCCTTCAAGGGCACAACCCTTGAGCCCAGATTCGGTAACCCCACACCCAGAATTGCAGAAACACCTATGGGCATGATCAATGCAGTAGGTTTGCAGAATCCCGGTATTGACAAGGTTATCTCTGAGGAACTTCCCAAGATGAGAGAAGTTTTCCACAAGAAGGTTGTTGCCAATATCAGCGGCTTCTGTGTGGAAGAATATGTGGCTTGCTGTGAGAAGATAGACAAAGAGGATTGCGTTGGTATTATTGAGATCAACATCAGTTGTCCTAATGTTCACGGCGGCGGTATGGCTCTGGGCACAGACCCTGAAATGGCTGCTGAGATTACACGTGCAGTAAAGGCTGTGACCACAAAGCCCGTATACATCAAACTCACACCCAATGTAACAAACATTGTTCCCATTGCAAAGCCAGTGGAAGAGGCAGGTGCAGACGCTAGCTCACTGTGCAATACCTCCCTTGGTATGAGAATTGACCTGAAAACAAAGAAGCCTGTAATCGCAAACAAAATGGGTGGTTTCTCAGGCCCTGCGATTTTCTCCATGGCACTTCGTCTTGTGTATCAGGTGTATGATGCAGTAAACATTCCGATTATCGGTATCGGCGGTGTTACAAGTGCTGAGGACGTTATTGAAATGATGCTTGCAGGTGCAACTGCTGTTCAGGTAGGTGCACAGAATCTGGTTGATCCTTATGCCTGCAAGAAGATTATTGAAGATTTACCTGCCGTAATGGAAAAATACGGTATTACAGATTTAAATGATATTATAGGAGGCGCACACTAATGGGTAAAGACGTAATTATTGCTTGCGATTTCGCAGGCAAAGAGCAGTGCCTTGCATTTCTCGACAAGTTCACAGATTGCAAGCCTTTCGTAAAAATCGGTATGGAACTGTTTTATTCAGCAGGTCCCGAGATTGTAAAAGAAATCAAGAGCCGCGGTCACAAGATTTTCCTTGACCTTAAGCTCCACGATATTCCCAACACAGTTATGAAGTCTATGTCAGTGCTCAGAAACCTTGACGTTGATATGACAAACCTTCACGCATCAGGCACAAAGGCTATGATGGAGGCTGCACTCAAGGGTCTTACCCGTGAAGACGGCACCCGTCCTATCCTTATCGCAGTTACTCAGCTTACATCCACAAGCGAAGAGGCAATGCGTGAGGACCTGCTCATCAATGCTCCCATTGACGAGGTAGTTATGCATTATGCAAAGAATGCCGCAGACGCAGGTCTTGACGGTGTAGTATGCTCACCCCTTGAGGCAGGCAAAGTTCACGAAACTTGCGGTAAAGAATTCCTTACAATTACACCCGGTGTGCGTTTTGCAGACGGTGATGTCGGCGACCAGAAGCGCGTTATGACTCCTGCACAGGCAAAAGAAATCGGCTCTGATTATATCGTTGTCGGCAGACCCATCACCGCAGCAGAAGACCCGGTAGC
>JAZQHL010000015.1:0-7322 GCA_045540595.1 Ruminococcus sp. | reverse complement strand
GGCAGACGCCTTGAACGGTGAAGCAGTAAGTTCAATCTTCACCGCCAAGGGCAGACCCTCAGACAATCCCCTGATTGTTCACATCAGTGCCATAGAAGACATTGAAAAATTTAACCTTGTAAGCGAATTCCCCGAAAGTGCCCGACTTCTTGCAGAGAATTTCTGGCCCGGACCCCTCACCATAATTATGCCAAAAAGCGGCATTATCCCCAAGGAAGTTACAGGCAAGCTGAATTCCGTAGGAATCCGCCTGCCCTCTCACCCTGCAGCAAGGGCTTTAATCCGTGAGGCAGGCACACCCCTTGCAGCACCTTCTGCAAACCTTTCGGGCAGTCCCAGCCCCACTACTGCACAGCACGTAATGAGTGACCTTGAGGGCAAAATCCAGGCAGTAATCGACGGCGGAGAAAGTGACGTAGGACTTGAAAGCACAGTTATCACCGTGTGCACAAATCCCCCTATGGTGCTCCGCCCCGGCGGTGTAACCCTTGAGGATTTGCGTGAAGTCTTAGGTGAAGTAGACTTAAGTGACGCAGTCCTTGAAAAACTAAAAGTCGGCGAAGAAGCCGCCTCCCCCGGTATGAAATACAAGCACTACTCACCAAAGGCAAAGGTCTACCTTGTAAAAGGCAGTGACGAGGCTTTCTATAACTTCGTAAATGCACAGAACAAAACCCAAACCGCCGCACTTTGTTACAGCGGTGACACTGCACACCTTCTCACCCACACTATCCCTCTGGGTGAAAAGCACGACTACGGCACTCAGGCTCACAACCTGTTTTCCGCTCTGAGAAGTGCAGATGAAATAAAGGGCGTCACCACCGTCTATGTGCGCTGTCCCGAAACCACAGGTCTTGGTATGGCACTTTTCAACCGCCTTATCCGTGCCGCAGGTTTTGAGCTTATAGACCTTGAAAACAAAAGCAATTACACCCTGATAGGTCTCACAGGCCCCACAGGTGCAGGCAAGGGTGCAGTAGCCTCAATTCTCAGTTGCGCAGGCTGTGCCGTGGTAGATGCAGACAAGGTTGCCCACGCAGTGCTTGAGGATAATGAGTGCATCAGAAAACTCACACAGGCTTTTGGTAACACTATTCTCAATAATGACGGCACCATCAACCGCAAAGCCCTTGCAAAGCTTGCCTTCAGAGATACCGATAGCACCGCTCTTCTGAACTCAATCACCCACCCTATGATAATCAGCCTTGCAAAGAGTGAGTTTGAACGCCTTGCATCTGAAGGCTATAAAACCATAGTCTTTGATGCACCTACTCTTTTTGAGTCAGGCAGTCACACTCTCTGCCACAGAATCATAGCGGTAATTGCCCCCGAGGATATCCGCCTTGCCCGCATACTTGCCCGTGACGGCATAACTCGTGAGCAGGCACTTGCCCGCATAAACGCTCAGAAAGATGCTGACTTCTACACACAGAAGGCAGATGCTGTAATCATCAATGATTCTGATTTTGAAAACCTCAGAGAGCAGACAGAAAGAGTAATCAGGGAGTTTGACCTATGAGCCGTAATCCCCGAAGAAAAAGGAAAAAGTCCTGCGGTTGCTCAGGTTTCCTTGTGACAGCCCTTGCGTTTATTCTCATTGCCTGTATCCTGATTTTCACCGATGTACTCTCAGTGCTCAGACAAAAGATAGAAATGCAGCTGTACCCTCTGAATTACAGAGAAGAAATCCTCAGAGCCTCACAGGACTATGACCTTGAGCCCGAGTTCATATGTGCAGTTATCCACACAGAAAGCGGATTCAAGTCTGATGCAGAATCAGCAGCAGGAGCACAGGGACTTATGCAGATTATGCCCGAAACCTTCCTGTGGCTGTGCGATTTAAAGGACGAAACTCACTCTCCGCAGGATGTTTTCGACCCTTCAATAAACATCGACTACGGCTGCTATTATCTCAGAAGGCTCACAGATGCATACGGTGACTGCTACACCGCCTGTGCCGCCTACAACGCAGGAGGCGTTGTAGAGCAGTGGCTTCAAAATCCTCAGTACAGCACAGACGGAGTAACCCTTTACTCAATCCCCTACGGTGAAACCTCTCAGTATGTGGATAAAATCCGCCACGCAGAGCAGATGTATCAGAAATTATATTTCGAAGAATAATAAACTTGTTGAAAACTTTACCCGTCCGTGGTATCATTAAAATAGGAACTAATAGGCTGAGGTTTCAGAAATCTCAACCTGTCCCATATATAAAAACAGGAGGAATAATTATGTCAGACACAAATGCTGCAAAAGCAATGAAAGAACAGATATTAATGGACCCCAAGCCCGGTATCTCCAGACTCTCTGAAGATGCAATCAAGGAAGCAGATGCATTCTGCGAAGGCTACAAGCCTTTCCTTGACTATTCCCGCACAGAGCGTGATGCTGTGAAGTACTCCATCGAGCTTGCTGAAAAAGCAGGTTTCACAGAGTTTGACCACACCAAAGAGTACAAAGCAGGCGACAGAGTATATGTCAACAACCGCGGCAAGGCTCTTATGCTGGCTGTTATCGGCACACAGGGTGTGCGTGAGGGTGTTCAGCTTGCAATCGCTCACATCGATTCTCCCAGAATCGACTTAAAGCCCAATCCCCTCTACGAGGCAAACGGTCTTGCACTTTTCAAGACTCACTACTATGGCGGTATCCGCAAGTATCAGTGGCTTGCAATGCCTCTGGCACTTCACGGTGTTGTCTGCAAGAAAGACGGCACAGCAGTAGAAGTACGCTACGGTGATGATGATTCAGAGCCCTGCCTGTGCATCTCCGACCTTCTGCCCCACCTTGCTTACGAGCAGGTTGAAAAGCCTCTGAGAAAAGCCTTCTCAGGTGAGGACCTGAACGTAATCGTAGGCTCCCGTCCCTTCTCAAACGACGACGAGGCAGAGCTTGTAAAACTCAACGTAATGTATATCCTCAACCGCAAGTACGGCATCACTGAGAACGACTTCCTCTCTGCAGAGCTGTGCCTTGTTCCCACTTACAAAACCCGTGATGTAGGCTTTGACGGCGGTCTCGTCGGCGGTTACGGCCACGACGATAAGTGCTGTGCTTACCCTGCCCTCATGGCTGCAATCGATACAAAAATCCCCGAAAAAACCGTCATCACCGTTCTCTGCGATAAAGAAGAAACAGGCTCCGACGGCAACACAGGTATGCAGAGTGACTTCCTGCGCTACTTCATCTACGACCTTGCAAAGATGGACGGCGTTGAGGGTCACCACGCAATCACCAAGTCAAAGTGTCTCTCTGCTGACGTTAACGCTGCCTACGACCCCACCTACGCTTCCTGCTTCGAGGCAAAGAACAGCTCCTACCTTAACGGCGGTGTTGTAATCAGCAAGTACACAGGTCACGGCGGCAAGGGCGGCACATCTGACGCATCTGCCGAGTATATGGGCGAAGTAAGAGCAATGCTTGAAGGCAACGACATTCTCTGGCAGGTTGGCGAACTTGGCAGAGTTGACCTGGGCGGCGGCGGCACAATTGCAAAGTACATTGCAAATATGAACGTTGACGTAGTAGACCTGGGTGTTCCCGTGCTCTCCATGCACGCACCCTTCGAGATTATCTCCAAGGTTGACCTTTATATGGCATACCGTGCATTCTACCACTTCTTCAACTGATTTTTACCATTGAATATTCAACCTCACAGGGCTTCCCGCAAAGGCGACACCCGATAAGGAAGCATCTCTTTAAAACAAGAGTAATTTGCCGCACAAATTCCTTGCTTGTCAGAAAATAAAACAAAACCACCCGAAGAAGAACGAAAAAATTCTTTTTCGGGTGATATCTTTTTTGTGAAGTTTCAAACCTGCGGTTTGAAGTGAAGTTGTAATAAATTACAGTGAAGTATTTGCTTTTTGGGCAAATGTGAAGTTAAGTTTGCCAAAAACACTTGCGTAGCAAACTTCACTACGAAGTAACTTCACTGGCTTAAGGCAACTTCACTTGCCTGTTAGGGCAAACTTAGTTTCGGCACAGCGTGGTGTATTACTTAAAATACTGCCTTATTGGGCTGTGCCGAAAGGAAGTCCTGTTTTTTTCACCAAAAATCAAGTCTAAACTATGTGACAAAATACGATTGAAGGGGTTTTCTTTTTTTGCTATAATAAAGTAAAGATGTCACACGACATAATAAAAGGAGGTAAACTCATGAAGAAATTCAAAAAGATTTTATCCGTTGTGATTGCTTCACTGCTGCTTATTTCTGCACTGCCCTTTGCATCTGCAAGCGCTCTGGGTGAGTACGAAGTAAACATCTTCGAGCCCTACGAAATGACCGTTGGTGAAGAAGGCGAAACAGTAAAATTCACCCCTGCAGAGGACGGCTGGTACCGCTTCTACACCATAGGAAACTGTGACACCTACGCCACCCTGTACAACGCACTCCATAGTGAGATTGATTATGCAGACGATACCCCCTCAAGCCTTAACTTCTCACTCAACTACAAACTTTACAAAGGCTACACCTACTACCTTTCAGTAGGTGCTTACGGTACAGACTTTGCAGACAAATCCTTTACTCTCTCTGTTGAAGAATCCATAGGCGTTGAGGGTATCTACATCTCAAAAGAGCCCGACAACCCCACAGTAGTAGAGGGCTACGAATACCAGACCTCTTTCTGCGAGGGTATGGAAGTAGAGTTCACCATGTCTGATGAGTCAGTTGTCACCTGGGCTTACGGTGACGACCAGGAGATAAACGGAATCCCTATAAACGTTGACTTCGATTTCAGCATTCTTGGCAAGTTCTATGTAGAAATCTCCTGCGGTGAGGCTTCTGCAAAATACTACTTCACCACCATCGAAAACCCCATCGACCACATCGAGTACGAGGGTCCCGGAATCACTCTTTACGAAGACTTCGGCGGTTACTTCGATGAAGAACTGGGCTACTATTTCTACAACTACGAAATCCCCAAAGAGGGTATAATCACTGTATATTATAAAGACGGTACCACAGAATCAGGAGATATGGACACTTCCTTCAGAGTAGGTCTTTCAGAGTACTATGATAACCAGGATTCCACCCCCTGGACAACAGACTCCGCTTCCATCGTTACCCTTTCACTCGTTGGTAATGAAACCAACGTTCCTGTTTCTGTCCTCCCCTGTCCCATCGAAAAAGTAACCATCAACTCTGCTCCCACAAAGCAGTACATTATGCGCGACCCCCTCTACGGCTTCACAATGGAAGACACCTACATTCTTGTGCCCCGGGATATCACAGGCATCAGCTTCACCGTTGAATACAAGGACGGCTCAAAGGAAACCTACACCGACAAGGACTTCGACACCGAGAACTTCATTATTGACGGCGATATGTACTACATAGACTATCTTGAAGTTTCAGCTACGGGCAAACACACTGCCACCCTTCACTACAAGGGCGGTGAGATAAACTACGATATAGAGGTTATAGATTCGCCCGTAAAGAAGATCGAGATTCTCAGTGACCCTGTAAGGACCGATTACCACGGTTTATTCTATCCCGTTTTTGACGGTATGAAAATCAAGGTTACTTACAACGATAACACCACAGAAACCATCACCCTGAGCAGCGAAAATACCACCTATCAGTACGATGGATACTTCAATTACAAAATCGAACTGGACAACGCATACATCATCATTGAATACAATAGTGACGAAGAAACCGGTGAATTCTACACCTTGGATTGCTTCGGTGAAACCGTAGACTACACAGGTTTTAACTTCATCTATGATAATGACATCACCGCCGAGTTTGAAAACCTGACAGCCGACATCGACGGTGCCCTTATGCACTTAACCTTCAATGACGGCACAAAGAAAACCTGCACTATGAAAAAGCTTGCCACCTTCAATTATAACGAAGACTTCACCGAGGGTGTTCTCCTGACCGAAGAAGGCATTGCATACTTTGACATAGAAAAACTCTACGAAGGTAATGAGCACACAGGCTACAGCTTCTACTGTCTGGGAAACTACGTGGAAATTCCTCTGGCAGAGCCTTCACCCGAAGGACTCCTGGGTGATGCAAACGAAGATCGAGAGATAAACATCAAGGACGCTACCGCAATCCAGAAGCACATTGCACAGCTGGAGCTTCTCCCCGATTCCGCCCTCACCCTTGCCGATGCAGACAAAGACGAAGACGTTAACATCAAAGACGCCACCGCAATCCAGAAGCACATCGCAGGCATCAACACAGGCTACCCCATCGGCGAAGCACTGTAAAAAGCAAAAGGATTATTCCTTAAAAGGAGTAAGATTATGCTGAAATTAATCGATACAATCAGATTTTACATAAAATTAATATTGATAATCTTTTCAGCTATTAAAATAATATCTACGATAATGCTGTTTTTCAGCCACACATGTTTTGAATTGTTCTCCTCTTTTTGTATTTATTCCATTCCCTATTCTACGGCTAAATGCTATGCAATCACCACCGGACACGAAGCAATTATATGCTTGTGTACAATTTTTCTAACCGCTCTTGGTTGGCCTGTGAGCATAGGGCTAATAGTAAATACAACTGAGAAAGTGTGGATCCCCTCAACCTGTATAGCACTGCTGTCAGTAATCGATATATGCAGTTACATCGGAACGATTCTATCGTGGAGCAACGAGTTGAGACCACCCAACCTCTCTTATGCGGTTATCGGTATAGCCTTTAATGTAATTATAATATTAATTTCAGTTTCTTACCTGATAATCTGCAAAGAAGCACAGAAACAGTGCATAAAAGCACAAACCCCAACAGAAGCATAACACAAGTAAAAAAGGATGCGTGAAACACCGCATCCTTTTTTATGCAGAAGAAAATACTTTCCAATAAATAATCAAAAAACTGAAAATTCCTCTTGACATTTAGATTCAAATGTAGTATTATATTCAAGTCGCAAAACGACATCCGGGTGTAGCGCAGTTTGGTAGCGCGCTTGAATGGGGTTCAAGAGGCCGCAGGTTCGACTCCTGTCACTCGGACCATCTAAAGTCTTGAAAAACGCAGTATTGATGCGGGTTTCAAGACTTTTTGTTTTCTACAATGATTTCTATAATACCACGTTTATATGCATTTGGTGCATTTTGGGAGTAACTGAATATTTTATAAGCCTGTTTTGATTTTTCAAAGCAGGCTTATTTTTTTGTCTGAAAAAATGTACGGAGATTCGAGAAAAGCGTAAAAATGGTCATTATTTTATGTGTTTTCGGTCGATAAAAATTCTGTGTAGTGACCAATCGTTAATTTTAGAGTATTTGCTTGTGAGCTGCGTGGATGAGTGAAACATATATTTTTATCTGTATTTTTATTTTATTTTAAAACAACC
>JAZQHL010000014.1:0-29898 GCA_045540595.1 Ruminococcus sp. | reverse complement strand
GGAGTTCATCTCATTTGCCAACTGCGGTCTGCCATACTACATCGGCGGTGACATCAGGGGCAAAGCCAATCTGACATTGCAGACACCTCAGAGCTTCAAGGCTCGTTTCAACATTGATGTCCGTATTTTCAGCGAGGCAATTTCTATTGACTCTGCCCGAAAAGTTGTGACTGTTAAAAACGTAATCACGGGTAATACCTATGAAGAAAGCTACGACAACCTTGTGCTTTCACCCGGTGCGTTTCCCATCATTCCCAACATTGAGGGTGCGGATAGTGAAAAGGTTTTCACTCTCAGAAACATTCCCGACACTATGAAAATCAACGGCTACATTGACCGAGAGAAGCCAAAGTCTGCGGTAGTTGTAGGCGGTGGTTACATCGGAGTTGAGATGGCTGAGAATCTTAAAAAAGCAGGGCTTGATGTGACTATCGTTGAGCTTTCCGACCACCTGATTGCACCTCTTGATTTCGATATGGCAACGGAAGTTCACCGATATGTAAAGGCTCAGGGCATTCGCCTGATTCTTAAAAACGGTGTCATCGCTATCAAAGAAAGTGACCGCAATTTACAAATTCACCTCAACAACGGATGTATCGAAACCGATATGGTGATTATGTCCGTGGGAGTCCGTCCCGACACGGCTTTCCTTAAAGATTCGGGTGTTGAGCTTGACGGCAGAGGAAGCATAATCGTAAACTCCAATATGCAGACAAACATGGAGAACATTTACGCAGTGGGCGATGCGGTGAGTATCAAGAACTTCGTCACAAACGCTCCTGCGTTCATCCCTCTTGCAGGCCCTGCAAACAAGCAAGGCAGAATCGTTGCCGACAACATCTGCGGTATCCCCTCAGAGTTTGAGGGCACACAGGGTTCATCGGTGTTAAAGCTTTTTGATATGACCGTTGCCACAACAGGTCTTAACGAGAAATCAGCCAAAGATGCAGGCTTTGATTTTGACAAAACCTACACCTACTCAGTCTCTCACGCGTCCTATTATCCCGATGCGACCATGATGTCGGTGAAGGTGCTTTGGGACAAGGCCACCCACAAAATTCTGGGTGCTCAGATTGTTGGCTTTGACGGAGTGGACAAGCGAATGGATGTTATCGCCACCGCTATCCGATTGGGTGCAAATGTCACCGACCTGGCTTCGCTTGAGCTTTGCTATGCACCGCCTTTCTCATCAGCAAAAGACCCTGTGAATATGGTCGGCTTCGTGGCCGAGAATGTTATCACAGGCAAACTGAAGCAGTTCTTCTGGCACGATGTCGAAAGTCTGCCAAGAGATTCAAGCATTACTCTTCTGGACACAAGAACCGCTACCGAGGTTGCAAGAGGCAAAATCGACGGCTTTATGCATATTCCTCTGGACTCTTTGCGTGAGAGGATCGCTGAAATTCCCAAAGGCAAGCCTGTGTATGTTCATTGCCACAGCGGACTGAGAAGCTACATCGCCTGCCGAATCCTGACAGGCTACGGCTTTGACTGCTACAACTTGGCAGGAGGCTACAGATTCTATGAGTCGGTTATAAACGAAAAATCCGTGCCTGAATATATTTGTACCGAGTGTAAATAAGCTTATATAAACCGAAAGCACTGAAGTTTTTATTCTTCAGTGCTTTTCATTGTTTACAGCGGTGCAGATTTTGATTTGACAATAAATACTCACTATGCTACACTTTTTACATCAGATATTTTGTGAGGTGATAGTGTGAATAAGGAGTGGTCTGAACTTAATAAATCGGTGCAAGTATACCTCAAGAAAAGTGAAACATTCAACACAGGCATAGAAACTCTTTTACTTCTTAGAAAAAGTATGCTTAACAAAATATTAGAGCTGAGGGATAGTCTCTCTGATGAAGATTTATATAGTATGCCTTTTAAGAACGCTAAGGGTTACCACAGCAAAAGTATTGCATACTCCTTGTGGCACATTTTCCGTATTGAGGACATTGTAGCTCATACGCTTATCAAAGGTGACGAGCAAGTTTTCTTTAAGGATAATTACAAAGTACGAACATGTTCGCCTATAATCACAACAGGCAATGAACTGAATCCTGAGGAAATTTTTGCATTTTCAAAATCCCTTAATACAGCAGAACTTTTCAGTTACATATCTGATGTAGAAAAATCAACAACAGAGATTCTTTTATCTCTTAAGTTTGAGGATTTGAAAAAGAAAGTATCTGAAATTAATCGACAAGAGCTTGAAAATCTCAAAGTAGTCAGCAACAGCGAGGAAGCCCTCTGGCTGATTGACTACTGGTGCGGTAAAGATATCAAAGGTCTTATTCAGATGCCATTCTCACGACATTGGATTATGCATATTGAAGCCTGTTTAAGAATAGCAACTAAGATAGCAAAAGCTTGACTTTAATCGAATACTAAGCTAACATACAAGCGAAAAAGAACTCCCTGAGGGTGAGCATGTAAAAATGCTCAATTTCCTCGGGGAGTTTTTGCGACCACATGTATTCCACAGTGGGGGTTGGAGTGTATGGATTAAGCGGATAAAAGAGTGCCAGAGAGGGTGTTTTTCCGTACTACACACCACTATATGTAGTGAACAGCACCAGATAAGACAACAATATATGCGTTTGGGACCAGGATGCCGCAGGTTCAAGTCCTGTCGCCTCGACCGAAAAGGCAGTAAACATCACGTTTTTCGCCTCATATGTGGGAGCAAAGTTTTCCTAAGATAGCATCTGCCCGACTGCAAAGAGATGCAGGTACACGCCTGTTATTCACAACAAAAAGCACTGAAGCATTCACACACTTCAGTGCTTTTCTTTTTTTAATTTACGTGTTCGCAACTGAGCAGATTTATTGTTACTACTGTATCTCAACAACTTGGTCAAATCTGTTTCTATTTTTTCAGCACTTGCTTTATTACCCAGAACTGCAGGCTTTTGGGCAGAATATTCAGCATAAGCAGTAAGGGGTTGCGGTTGATTTTGTAAGCAAAGGACGGGGAGTTCTTTCTGAGAATTCCCAGAGTCTTTTTGGCAATTTTCTCCGGGGGTATGCTCCTTGCCTCTACCCTTTCCACTATCTGTCTGAATCTGGTTGCGTTGCAGGTGTAAAGCTCTGTTTTTTCGCAGAATCTTTCAAGTGCATCTGTGGAAGCTCCGAGCATTCCTGTTGTTACGGCACCTGCCCGAAGAACGCTCACTTTTACACCTCTGAGCTGAAGTTCCATTCTGAGAGAGCAGGCATACTTATCAAGGGCAGATTTTGTCACCGCATAAACGCCTGTAAAGGGAAGCGGGTCAAGAGGTGCAAGTTCACTTGTGGTGATGATAATCCGTGAGTTTTCAGTCAGCAGAGGCAGGAATATCTTGTTCACAAGAAAGACTCCGCCTACATTGATTCTGAAGATTTTCTCAAAGGCTGCACTCTCCATCTCCACCAGAGAATCCAGCATATACACCCCTGCATAGTGTACAATGGCAAAGAGGCTGTCAGACTCTTTACTGACCTTTTCAAAGGCACTTATAATACTTTGCTCATCAGTGATGTCTGCCCGAATTGGAATTATATCTTCTTCAGCCTCTCCCACATTTTTATCAAGGGCAAAAACACGAAAGCCTCTGTCTCTCAGTAGTTTCGCTGTTGCCTTGCCCATACCTCCGTAAGCACCTGTAATCAGAATTGACGGTTTCATTTTTTCATTCCTTTGTAAAAAACTTTATGGCATCAGCTGCAAACTCTGCAGTGCCTGAGCCGTGTTTATCTATGTTTTCTCTGAATCTTTCGTCGGCGGTATACATTGCACCCAGACCTTTGAGGATTTCATCGGTACAAGTATAGAAGTTCTGTGTAATGAAAGCCTTTAAATCTCTGACTATCTCCTGAGCATGAGGAGATTCGGGAGCAAAGCCCTGTGCTTTGCACTGCGCAAATCTTCTGAAAACTTCATTCAGACCTTCGGCAGAACCTGCAAAATCCTGCTCAGAATATCCTGCTGTTCTTTGCTCGAATTCCTTGTAGGCAGCAGTGCCTCCAAAACGCTCTGCCGCTTCGTTTTTGTATCTGTCCATTTTATCCGTCCTTTACTCAATGAAACTTACAAGCTCTGATAAATCCTTGCGCTTTTTAGTGCGGAGTTTGTCATCGTCCTTCTGATATCCCAGGGTGATAACAAGCCTCACCTGCCCTGAAACCGCGCAGATTTCACGGATTTTCTCCTCATCAAACCAACCGAGAATGCAAGTTGAAAGTCCCTGTGCGGTTGCCTCAGCGGTGATGTAAGCAGAAAGGATTCCTATATCTATTGAACGGTAATCGTTGTGTTTTATCTTAGCGCCTGCCCCTGCAGACATAACATAGGGCATCTCAGAGATTACAAGCATAACAGGAGCCTGGGGTGCAAACTTATTAAGCCCCATACCCTGAGTAGCCTTTGCAACCTTTTTGGCAACTTCGCCTTTGCAGACGGTGATGTGGTAAGGCTGTCCGTTGCAGGCTGAAGGAGATAGCCTTGCTGACTCCAGTATGGCAGTGAGTTTTTCACTTTCCACCTCTCTGTCAGGATTATATGACCGACAGGATTGTCTGTTATTTGCAATTTCATTAAAATTCATAGTACTCACCTTATTTCTTTATTGGCAGAAGCATTCTTGTCTGCTTCTTGTAATCTGAAAAGCCTTCTTTGCGGGACTGTCTGCCGTCAGCCATAGGTATGCTTACTGCGAAGAAAAGCACAGTATTTGCCACTGCACCTGCACAGAGATAAAAGGCATCGGGTGCTGTGCAGACCACAGCCAGCGCCACACCCCACCACATAAGAATCTCTCCCAGATAGTTGGGATGACGGGAGTATTTCCAGAGTCCTGTCCGTATAAATTCTGTTGTACGGTTTTTCTGATATCTGTGCATCTGAATGTCGCCAACTCCCTGCATTGCAGCGGCCATAACAGACAGACAAAGGAAGATAACACTTCCGATATTTGCACTCAGCCCTTCACGGATTGCATACACGGCAGGCAGAATGCAACCATACACCACAAGAGTAGGCACCATATGTATTCCCACAAAATTGATTACAGGATAAAAGGCACCTGTCTTTTCGCAAAGCATAGTATAACGCCAATCCTGATGATTCAGATTCCTGAAGGTATATGCCCAGTTTGCGGTCAGACGTACAGCCCAGAAAGTTACTGCAATTAATAGCATCACCCCGAAAGAGGTAAGGGTTCTTCCCATTGCAAAGGCTGTAAGTATCACAGGAGGTTGAACGCTCCAGTAAGGGTCATACACCGAGGCATTGCCAAACACGAGGCTGAAAACAAAAGTGACAACCGTTGCCACAGAGTCGGCAATCAGAAGTGACAGCCACCACTCAAAACTCAAAGCCTTGAACGTCACCACACCAACAACCGTTGCAATTATATATACAATAGCAACAACAACAAAGCTCAGTGCCCTGCTTTCTTTAAGTTTTTTCATAATATGCACCTGATCAGATTTATATTTTTTCTGCAAAAATCAACTCTGCAGTGATTTTAAATGATATCCGCTCTCAATACAACTTTGAAGTTATACCCTCAATCTCTGAGAAAACCTTCAAAATATACTCATAAATGTCTTTGCTTGCTGTCTACCAGGCGGTAGCTCATATCTGTCAGCATTTTCAGTTCTTCCAAGGGAACACAACCGTCGAGGCGGACAGAAATCCAATGCTCCTTGTTCATATGGTAGCCGTAGAAAATCCGCTCGTTATCTACCAGAGAAAAACTCAGCACAGGGTCGCACTTAAGATTCAGGATATCTGCTCTTTCTTCTGTTTGCAGAGAGAATTTATTAAGGGGCAGGTTGCCTATGAGCACCGCAAACCACTTACCTGTGTGCTTATTTCTGAGGGCTGCGTTTGTGGGGGTTGCCTGCCAGAGATACTCAGGCTCTGCGTTGTAGGTATCTTTTATATATTCAAGAATCTGCCGTGTCATAGTTTCACCCCTTCACTTAATTATATCACTGCACAGCCGCCTGCACAATCCTTTTCTTTCTGCCTGTAAATGACAAAAACTCCCCTATGTTTACACATCGGGGAGTCCTTTTTACTTTAGGCTTAAACATATTTTCAACTGCCGTACTGCTCAGTAATCCGCTCAAGGATTTCTTTATCTGCAGGGCAAAATTCAAACTGCGGAATCTCGCAAGGAGAAATCCACCTGATATCACAGTGCTCCAGAAGTTTCGGGGTACCGCTTATAATCTCAGCGTTAAAAAGTGTGAGATGCACAAGCAAATCGGGATAATCGTGAACCACGTCCATAAACACATCATTCACTCTGATTTCCACATCAAGTTCTTCTTTGCATTCACGGATAAGAGCCGCCTCTTTGCTCTCGCCAGTCTCAACCTTTCCCCCTACAAACTCCCACAAAAGCCCACGGGTTTTATGAGCGGGGCGTCTGCATATCATAAATTTTTCTTTATCCCACACAAGGGCTGCAACTACCTCTGTCACCGTTCTTCTCCTCACTGCGCTTTATGCTTTTTCTGATGAATACGCTTGTAGATAAATGTAGGCACTAATCCCTTGAGGATAGGATACAGACAATACACATCATACCATAAGGGCAGCTTAAGAAGTTTTCTGACAGTATGCTTTGCATAAGCTGCATTGAGTCTGAATCTGAACTTACGACGTCTGATGGCATTCTGGTCGTCTCTCATCTGATACAAAGGCTTTTTAATATTTACTCCGTTATAGCCCTTTGCGTACATCTTTGCCCAAAGGTGGTAGTCTTCTACTCTGAGAAGTCTTTTATCAACGGTATATCCTTCAACCGCCATATATGCTTCGCGTCTGACCATTGCCGCTGCGTGACAGTAAGGGTTTACATAAAAGTAATTCATCTTTGTGGGTTTTTCAACTACATTTGTCTGTCCCCACACACCGCTTTCATCAAAGAAAACCATATCTGAGCTGACAATTGCAATTTCAGGATTATTATCAAGGATTTCCACCTGTTCTGCAAAACGGGTTTCTGAGCAGGTATCATCTCCGTCCATACGGGCTATGTACTCACCCTTTGCCTCTTTCAGACAATTATTCAGTGTGATGTTAAGACCCTGGTTTGTTTCGTTTCTGATGAGTATGAATTTGCCAGGGTATTTTTCTACATACTCCATAGCAATCTCAACTGTTTTATCTCTGGAGCCGTCATCACACATAATAACTTCCCAGTTTGTATAAGTCTGATTGAGCATACAATCAAGAGCTTCTCTGAGAGTAGCCTCAACATTGTATACACCCATTATTACACTGACTAATTTTTCCATTCTCTTTTCCTCCCACCAGAAATCTTAATCATAACGTTTCTGAGTGATTTTTCGAAGCCACACCATAAGTGTAGGGTTTACACTACACAGTGTTACCTTAAGCTTTGTGCTTTTCGGGCATCTGCTGCACCTGCACACGGTTTTTCTGTATTCTCTGATTTCCTTTGTAAAGTCCTTTATGTATTCCCTGTTTTCCTTTGGTGCTTTATACATATCCATAATTATTATCATCAGGATTTCCAGATAACAATATATTGCAACATCTGCAATCTCGGGGAATTTTTCTTTGCACAGGTCAATCAGAGCAAGGTAAGCATCCTTACCGCTTAAGAGTCTTTTATTGAAGTAGTCTTTTCTGGTAGCGCTGCCTTCTGACTGAACATAGCGATACATTGGCTCTGCCAGAAAATACGCAGACTCACAATTTGCCAGAACAAGGCAGGCAAAAAGTGTATCTTCTCCGTGATGAATAGTTTCATCAAACCTTGTGGAGCCTATCTTTTCTCTCTTGTAAAACTTAGTTACTGCAAATCTGTTTGTGCCTGCAATGGTGTGATATACTGCATCACTGACAGACATTCTGCCCTCAAGCTCCTTATGAGTGTGCACTACTGATTTGCCCTGAGGATAATCCACAGAATACTCAAACAGGACCACATCTGCAGAGTTTTCACTACTTGCGTTGACAAGTTTACTTACAGTGTCATTTTCAAGCCAATCGTCACTGTCAAGCAACAGCAGGAAATCTCCTGTTGCTTTTCCTATTCCCATATTGCGGGCAGAGGAAACTCCGCCGTTTTCTTTTGTATATACCTTTATGCGATTATCCTTTTCTGCATATTCCAGACAGATATCACGGCTTTTATCCTTTGAGCCGTCATCAATAAAGATAATCTCAAGATTTTCATATGTCTGGGAAAGTATCTGCTCTATACAGGTGCGGATATAAGCCTCAGCATTATATACCGGTATCACAACAGATACAAGAGGTTTACTATTCATTCTTATTTATCCTTTCGAAGTGCTTTTGCATTACTTCTGTAAAAAGCAGCCGCCAAACCGTACAAACCTTTTGTCATAAAAACACGGGCAATAAGGCTTGTGTCTCTGAGTTTTCCCAAGTTGCCTCTGAGTTTGCGGATAATATTCCCTGCTGAGAATACTTTTTTCAGACGGTCACCCGCCACAACAAGATAGCCGAAGTTCTCGTTCTGACCTTTCAGAAGCTGACTCTGAAGTTTCATATTGGAAGCAGATACCTTGCAACAAGTATTTATATGGGCCTCTTTTATGAGACTATAAAGAGTATCATCAAGCACAGGCAGATTATAGATAATATCAGTCAGGCGTGAAAACTTCTCTGCAATGTAATCCTGCACAGGCAGAATAAGCTTATAGTTATTTTCTTCACTGCCGAATTCATTGAACACAGGAGAAACCTCTTCTCCTTCTGTTACATAGCCCTTTGTTGAGGGGTGTGAGGCAGAAAGCAGACGCTCCATAAAGTTGCTGTCAAAACTCCAGACACGGATATCTTCACTGCTGACAGGGTAGTGTGAAAAAATCAGTCCTGCTTTTCTGTTATCCTCTGAAACTGAGGTGTTATTGTTAAGGCCGATGTAATAGCCTGTAATACTCATATCTTCCGGAAGACTTGCTTTTATGTAGTCCTGAATAGAGCCTCTCCAGCCTACGTCCACCAGAGCAGGATTGCTGTTGTAAAATAATCCGTTCTGACGCAGATATGCATTGAAGGTTGCTTTTGCCTCGGTTATTCTTTCCTCGTATACCTTTATGAACACTTCGTTTTTCAGAAGTTCTTCAAATTGCTGAGAATGAGCAATACCGATAATATCTTCATCTGCATCAAAACTGAGACTGTCTTTGATTTTCTCTATAATATCTGTATCCAGGTCTATATGCTCAAGGAATCCCCTGATACTCATATCGGGATAACTGCGGAAAAGCAGGCTGAAATCCTCCTGCTCAAGGGGGCGCAATGTGGCAGGAAAAGTGGATTTTCTTGAAACATAAAGATATTTACTGTGTATAAGAGGAGTACCATATCTTATGTTCATCTGAATACAATAAGCATCAAACAGTTTTTTCAGAAACTCCCCTTCCCTTGCCAGGAAGTATACACGGGCGTGTCCGTTTTTAACAAGCTGTGCGTACAGTCTTTGCACAAAAAGATAAAGCAGGAAACAGTAGTTTGAATAACTGAGTCCGCCTTTTTTCTCATAAGTAAGAAGGGAGAAAAGTTCTTTTCTGCAGTCAACAGGTTGATTGAATTTTTTGTTTTCCTTAACCTTTACTGCATCAAGTCCCTTTGCTTTTGCGTTTAAAAAGTCAGAGGTATGATTGTCACCAATCATACAGCAGTCCTGAGCATTCAGCCCCAGTTCTGAGAGCACCAGAGGATAGATTTTGCTACTTGCTTTGTTTGTGCCCAATTCGCAGGAAACAAAAATCCGCTCTGCAATACCGTCAAGTCCTTTTGCCCGTAAAAACTCTGCAAAGCAATCACTGCCCAGATAAAAGTCAGAAAGAATAAACACTCTTTTGCCCATGGACTTAAGTTTTACAAACCACTCTTTCACAGGCTCGTTCACAACCTGAACTTCCTTTTCAACTGACAGTTCTGTCTTAATTGAGAGCCCTAAGAATTCTTCCTGTGAGTACCCGATGTCACTGTACAAACAGCAAAGTCTTGTGTACATATTCTCTGCAAGTTCTGTGTATGTAAACTCGTAGTCCCGCTCTTTAACGCAGATCTGCTTCTCGGCTCCTCTGCGCACAGCGTAAAGCTCAGAAGAAGAAACCGCAAAACTCATAGCGTGAGACATTCTGTTGGCCCAGAGTCTTTTCACATCGTCAGCAGAGCAGACCCTGTTCATAATCGTTCCGAAAAAATCAAAGAAATAATTATTATATGAAGGATTGATTTTCATTTTGTTCCTCTTTGCCTCCTGACAAACACACTTACACCGGGACATACTTCTATATATAACATTGTATTAGTTTTGAGTGCAATTGTCAATTGAATTCCGCTTTATATAAGAGCATCAGATAAGGGGTTTCAAGGGGTTTGATTTAACTGATAGAATATGGTATATTAATATCAGAAGTAAAAAGGAGTGTGATTAAAGTGGATATCAGAAGCAAGTTGAAAACTGAATTTTTGCCTGCAAAAACTCACCACGGTGGCAACAGGAATCTATATCTTGACTTTCTGAAGGCTCTCGCCGCATTTCTGACGGTTTTCTATCACTTTGCTCTTTACCGCCTTGACTACGGATTCACAGAAGGCGTTCCATATTACCCCAATCTCAACAGAATCCTTATGTGTTTTTCTGCTTGTTGTGTACCTTTGTTTTTTGTAATCAACGGCGCTCTGATGCTTGGAAAAAAGCGAAGCATCAAGGACATATACTTCAAAGCAACAAAAATTCTCATACTTACCCTGCTGTGGAGATTCACTGGTTTTCCCGCTTGGTTTTTCCGCACACTGTTCTTTATTTATCTGATTTTACCTTTGCTTCAGTGGCTTTACAACAAACACAGAAAAATCATAATTACCTTGTGCATATTAATTCTGGTTTTTCCTTTTATCTATAACCTTGGAGTTACAGCAGTAAAAGCCATAGGTATTGAAAGCATAGGAGTTTTCGGATATGAAATCCCTGTAAGCCGTCTTTCCGTGACAGGTGCCATGACAGGTTACAGCCTGCTTTACTTCCTTATGGGTCCATACCTTAAGGATTCAAAGGGTATTCACCCTGTTATATCCATTCTGCTGATTACTATCGGCTGGGCTATGGTGGTGGCAGAGTGCAGTATATACACAAACCTGAACAACACTATGTATGACGGAGTAAACATTGCATTCCCCACTGTGGGAGCTCTTCTGCTCACCACAGGAGTATTTACTCTTGCAAAGAAAATCCCCTTTGAAAAGATTGCAAAACCTCTGGGATTTATAAGCGGCGGTATACTTCATATTTATCTTATGCACGTTATGTTCATCAAACTTTTTCATCTCCTTTTAGGCGGATTTTTTTCATACAATCTGATAACATCATACATAATCTCAGCAGTAATCTTTATGCTGTGTGTGCTTGCAGGCAAACTGGCACAGAAGATACCTGTTCTCTGCTGGTTTTTCAAAATGTAATAAAGAAATCAAAAGAACACCAAAACAAAAAGCATCGGGTTTCCGATGCTTTCTTTTTATGAGCAAGTTTCTGGTTGCTTGCAGCTGTTTACTTTTTGCCTTTTTCTTTGGCGCGTTTATCGTTTATGATTTTCATATGCTCTTCGGTGATAAGTTCCACAGAGTTTTCCCGCGCCCAGTCAACACAGCCTTTGAGCACCAGAGGCAGGAACACTCTTGGTACTGCAAGAACGGTTTTCAGTGCTTCATCTGTAAACTTAATCTTATCGTCTGCTCTGTCTGCCGCATAGCGTACAGACTCAAGGGATGCCTCTCTCATCTGAAGAAGTTCTGCTCTCATTTTGCTTTTTCTATGGAACCAGAAGTTCTTGGAATCACGGTAACCGTAGTCAACAGGAAGTGCAGGGAAATCCTTTGCCTTTACACCGTTGATGATAGCATCACGGTACTTTTTCTTCATCAGTATCTTATCTACACGGAGAATGAAGTGAGCACCGAATTTACTGGTGATGCCGTTGAAATCGTGGTAAGGAGGCTCGTAACCGTTCAGAAATCCCGGCATATCCTTAGAAGCCGAGTCAAGGTCACGCATCCATGTGCACTCGATAACCTCTATGGCGTCACTTAAAACCATAGGTCTTTTATCCTGGGGATTTTCCTCTTCAATAAGGCTTTTCTCCAGCCTAAAATTACACTTGGGCATTTTCTCCTCGGGCTTATCTCCCGGCCAGGAGAGTTTTACTGCCTCTTTGAAGGTCTTGGGATTATCGTCAATGAAGTTAAGGGCACACTTGCCGTTTCTGAGAATATTCTGTGCTGTGTTTGAAGAATTGCGGCAACACAGAAGCATTGCATAGTAGTCCTTGCCTGCCACATAGTAAGGCTGAACAAGGGAGTATGGTCCGCAGTTTGTACTGCCGTCTTCGCACAAGGTGCTGATAATCACTGTAGGCATAGGGAAAAACAGTGATGTCTGATAAAAATTATCTACAATTCTGAGGTTTTCAAAGCTACTCATATTTTTCTCCTTTGAATAAAAATATAACTTAAATCCGGGCATACGACTGCGAAGTATTCATCAGAAACTGAAATCTTCAGGGTCAAGGTCCAGCGAAACCAACAGTTCGTTTCGTTCCTCTTCATCCATATATTCCAAGTCAAGGATATCATCATACCCTGCTTCTATCAGAATTTTTGCTACATTCTCAATGTCGTCATAACCGTAATAATAAAAGTCCAGTTCGTCTGCAAATTCTCTGAAATCTTCAGTATCTTCAAGAACTCTGAAATCATCAGTAAATAATACATCAGGTGAAGAGTCTGCCAGTTCCTGTGCAAGAGCTATTCCCTCCTCTGACACCTCAACAACAAAAGTTTCTTCCTATGCTGTTAACGCCTTAGCGTTTTCGTATACCGCCTTTGCGCCCTGTTCAACTGTATCAAGTTCTCCATCAGCGTTCCAGTCAAACAGCCAGTTTGTAAACTTTTTCCAAAACATATTTTCACCAACTTTTATGTAAACCTGAACTGATTTTACAAAAACACCTGTGACAGTGATGCCACAGGTGTGATTTGTTTTCTTTGAAATTTAACCCTTAACAGCACCTGCTGCAACACCCTTGATGATGTGCTTCTGACAAGTGAGGTAGAATACGATAACAGGAATGATACTGAGAAGAATCAGTGCCATTGTTGCACCCAGGTCAACTGTACCGTAGCTACCCTTCAGATACTGAATGTGAATGGGGATTGTCATATACTTTGTTCTGTCCAGAACAAGGTAAGGCAGGAGGTAGTCATTCCATACCCACATAATCTCAAGAATAGAAACAGAGATGATTGTAGGCTTGAGCATAGGAAGAACAACCTTGAAGTAGGTTCTGAAAGGACCGCAACCGTCAATAGCAGCGGCTTCTTCAATCTCAAGAGGAATACTCTTTACAAAGCCTGTGAACATAAACACCGCAAGACCTGCACCGAAGCCCAGATAGATAACAGGGATTGTCCAGGGGTTATTTAGTTTTAAAGTATCAGCAGTCTTTGAAAGTGTGAACATAACCATCTGGAAAGGAATAACCATTGAGAAAACACAGGTGTAGTAAACGATTTTACAGAAAACTGAGTTAACTCGTGAGATAAACCATGCTGCCATAGAAGTAAAGAAGATGATAAGGAAGGTTGACAGCAGAGTAATAACCAGACTGTAAAGAACGGATTTCCAGAAAGGATAGCCGCCAAAGGTCATACCCTTAATGAAGTTATCAAAGCCGACGAAGCTTTCACCTGTGGGCAGAGCAAAGGTATCTGTCTTTACAAAGGTGTTCTTCTTGAAGGAGTTGAGCACAACCATAAAGACAGGCATTACATAGAAAACAGAAATAATGGAAAACAGAATGGTAAGCCAGAGTTTCTTTGGTTTGCTCTTGGGAGGTTTAACTTTCTTTGCTTTAGTTGACATTACTGCTGCACCTCCTTGTCACGGGTGGATTTAAGCTGAATAAGTCCAATGCAGGCAACCAGAATAAAGAACAGCACTGCCTTAGCCTGAGCTGTACCTCTGGAGTTTGCACCCTGACCGTAGAAGGTATTGTAAATATTCAGAGCAAGCATTTCTGTTGTGTGAACGCTTGAACCGTCAGGATTAATAATGTAAGGCAGACCGCCTGTGAGGGCTAAGTTCTGGTCAAAGAGTTTGAAGCCGTTTGTAAGAGAAAGGAAGGTACAGATTGTAACGGAAGGCATTACGTTGGGGATAGTAATCTTTGTAAGTGTCTGCCATGCGTTTGCACCGTCAATCTTTGCAGCCTCAAGCATATCTTCAGGCACAGCCTGCAAGCCTGCAACGTAGATGATCATCATATAACCGATCTGCTGCCAGCACATCAGAATGATAAGTCCCCAGAAACCCAGGCGGGTATCCATAAGGATTGATGTGCCGTATGCGCCAAGGATACCGTCAAAAATCATACTCCAGATGTAACCCAGAACGATACCGCCGATAAGGTTGGGCATAAAGAACACAGTACGGAAAATGTTTGTACCCTTGATGCTCTGTGTAAGTGCGTAAGCAACCATAAAAGCAAGAAGGTTGATAAGAATTACTGAAACAATAGCAAAAAGTGCAGTGTGTCCGAATGAATAGCGGAAGCTTTCATCAGCAAAGGCTTTCACATAGTTGTCAAAGCCCACCCACTTCCAGTTACTTGTTGTTTTGAACCGACAGAAAGAAAGGAACATACCGTGGAGAAAAGGCCAAACAAAGCCGATGCAGAATGCTACAACCATAGGCATCAGGAAAAACCAGCCTGAACGTCTGATGGGACCTCTGAGAAGTTTACTTGTAACAGCAGCACCGCTGTATGCCTTCTTCTTCTTTTTTGTTTTCATTTTTCCACCTCCGTGTGAGATTTGCGCAGGGTTTCCTGCAATCATTTGTCATCACCGATGACGTTATTTGGATTGTCCTTTGAATGGACAAGTGAATTCTCTTTGTCTGAAAAGAAAACAAGCTAAATTTCAAAGACGGAGCGAGGGTTCAGCTCGCTCCGTCCATAGTCAGCAAATTAAGTTAATTTCTGAGTATCAGATATTCTGAAATCAGCAGAAATTACTGCTGTGCTGCAGCGTACTGTGTTGCCCAACCGCCAACGAAAGCAGCCTCAACGAGATCCCAGTTTGCATCTGTAGGATCTGCATTGTATGTGTTAATAGCTGCAACTGCAGCTGCACGGTAAGCATCAACATTGGGCTGGAAGTTTGTAACCCAAGGCATTGTGTAGTTACCAGCAGATGCGTAAGCATTAGCCTGTGCAAGGAAGGGGTTAGTGGACTCTGCAGCGTTCTTATAAGGCATAACACCGAATGTGCCAACAGCCTTTGCAGATGCCTCAGCGTCTGTAACGAGCCACTTCATGAACTCGAGAGTTGCCTTCTGATCAGCCTCGGAAGCGTTAGCGTTAACTGCCCAGTAGTTCTCTGTACCGCAGTTAAGACCAGCCTTCTCTTCGCCTTCTACGCCACAGTAGTAGGGAATCATTGTGAGGTCTTCAGCCTTCATACCAGCTTCGGAAAGACCGGACCACTCCCAGTTACCGTTTGCATAGAACATAGCCTTACCCTCTTTGAACTCTGCAGCTGCATCGAAGCCGCCGTTTGCAAGGTCAGCACGGTTTGTTGCACTGTTTGTTACCATGAGGTCATAGAGAGCCTTGTAGTTGTCCATGTATGTACCCTTGATCTCTGCGGGACACTCTGTCCATGCAGCGGGATCGTCAACGGACTCATAGTAGTACTCAAGGTTGATAAGGTGGCCTGTGAATCTCCATGAAGAAGAATCATCCATGCCGGAAGATGAGAATGCATCGAAGCCGAGCTCAGCTGCACGAGCGTGAACGTCCTCAGCAACAGTCTTCAGTGTCTCGAAGTTTGTGATATAATCTCTTGCGTAGCCAGCAGCCTCAAGAAGAGCTGTGTTTACGATGATACCATAGCACTCATAGCAGTAACCGATGGAGCAAAGCTTGCCGTCTGCATCCTTCAGCATGTAAGCGTCAGTGTTGAGCTCGTTAGCGATGTCTGTGCCTGTGAGATCGAGGCAGTACTCGCCCCACTGATCAACAGCAGCTGCGTTACCAACAACGAACATTGTGGGAGGAGTGGACTTATCCATCTCTGCAGTGAGAGTCTCATTGTATGTACCGGAAGCAGCAGTAACGATCTGAACCTCGATACCTGTCTCTTCTGTGTACATAGCTGCGATTTCCTTCAGAACCTCGTCAGATTCGGGTTTGAAGTTAAGCCAATAAACGGAACCTTTTTCTTCCTCGCCGCCTGTGCAAGCTACCAGAGAGATAACCATAAGTACAGCGAGAAGGAGTGCGAACAACTTTTTCATTTGCTTGTTCTTCCTTTCAATAAAAAATTTATCCCTATATCTTCTTTTGAACACAGAAGATATAAAAACCGAAATGAAAGCGTAACTCCGCCTTTTGCTCTTATATTATATACCACAAAAATGTTCATTGTCAATCAGTTTTTTGTGTAATCTGTATATACAATTTTGTAACCATTGGCAAAAATTATCTTAATTGTAAAAAGGTCAGTATTCATCGGCATTTGCAAGAAAAGAGAACTTCCCATAATATATCCTGTTATTATGATTTTCCTTCAGATAAGCTTTCAGAACATTCTATGATTACAAAACGGATATAATGATTATCCTCCGTGAACAATAAAAAGCACTACGCTTGACTTAAAGATGCCACAGGTGTACCATAATGCAGAAGGTGATACAAATGAACTTGAAAATTACAGATGTGCGTGCACTCAAAGGTGACAGTGCATTTCTCATAGACGACGGCAAAACCTCCATACTCTATGATTCGGGCTTTGCCTTTACAGGATACAGGGTCGCAGAAAATATAAAAAAAGAACTGCAGGACAGAAAGCTTGACTATATATTCCTTACCCACTCCCACTACGACCACGCCCTGGGCTCTGTGTATGTAAAAAAACTTTATCCTGATGCAAAAGTGGTTGCAGGTGAATATGCCGCAAAGATATTTGCAAAGGAATCTGCCCGAAGAGTTATGAGAGACCTTGACAGGAAATTTGCAAAAGCCTGCGGTGTTGCTGAATACGAAGACCTGATCGACGAACTTAGTGCTGACATCACTGTTACAGACAACGACCTGATACAGGCAGGAGAAATGAGCTTCAGAGCTGTTGATTTACCAGGTCACACAAGATGCTCTGTGGGCTTTTACCTTGAAAGTGAAAAACTTCTTCTCAGCAGTGAGACTCTGGGAGTTTTTGACGGCGAAATCACAGTTGTGCCCTCTTACCTTGTGGGTATTGGATTAACCCTTGACTCTATAGACAAGGCAACTTCGCTGGATATTGAGTACATACTTCTGCCCCACTACGGACTTCTTCAGAAAGAGCAGACTAAGGTTTACCTTACAAACGCAAAGAAAAGCGCTGTGGAAACCTATGAGGAAATTGCAACTTTACTGAGAGAAGGTAAATCAAAGGCTGAGTGCGTGGAGTTCTTCAAAAAGAAATTCTACAAAGGCTACATCAGAACTATTTATCCCATCGACGCTATGATGCTGAACACAAGCATCACAGTAGACCTGATTGCAAAAGAAATCGGAATAGAATAAAAACACGGCACAGTATTGCACTGTGCCGTTTGTTTTTTTATGTTTTATTTATGCTTCAAGCAAATCAAGAATCTGGTCTTTCTGTCTGAAGCCTAATGCCTGATTCACAACCTTGCCGTCTTTGATTACCACAAGCAACGGAATACTTACTACGGAAAACTTTTGTGCAAGTTCCATCTCTTCGTCAACATTCACTTTGCCTATCACATACTCAGGGTATTCCTCTGCGATTTCAGCAAGTATGGGTTTTACCATCTGGCAAGGGCCGCACCAATCTGCGTAAAAATCCAGAAGCACGGTTTTTCCGCTGTTTACGATTTCATTGAAATTATTTTTATTTACACTTAATACTGACATATTATTCTTCCTTTCTTTAAGAATTATCCTTTTGATTTATAGTAAAGCATACAGTGGCAGTAGCCCTCAAACTCAGGGTCTGCAATCTGCTGACGGAATTCCTCGCAAATACATTTGAACTCTTCGGTTTTAGGCAATCTGCAGGGACAATATCCGCCCTTTGCCTTAAGGCCTTCACGGATTCTCTTTACAACTTCTTTGTCTTCATTGAGTGTGATTTTAGGTTTCATCAGGGCTCCTCCTTCGCTTTTTCTGATTTCATTATAGCAATTCAAAATATAAAAATATGTTGAATTTTCAACAAATACAAATTTTGTAAAAAAATCTCCTGCCTGAGCAAAGCCCCCCGGCAGGAGTTACAATCAGAATACCTGCTCCAGGGTTTCTCCGTCAATGCTTATGCGCCACAGAGAATAATCCTCAAGGGTGAAGTACACCCACTTATCATCAAGGATATGATATTCATACACGTTTTTATCGTAGATTTTTTTGGTTTCCTTTGTCTTGTTGTCGGTCACGAATATACCCGTATCAGGGTCTGCTTCTTCATTCAATGCAGAATTATTCACTTTCACGGAATAATCAAGAGAAAAATATCTTCCCTTATATTCATCACTGCTTACAATGACTGTTTTGCTTTCTTCGGGGTAATACTCAAGACAGCACACTCCGCTGTCATCAACAAACTCAACGAACACTGTTGCGTCACGGCTGTACATATCCCTGCAGGAAACGTCACCTTCAAGCTGTGAAAACTCAAAGATTACTTTATCTTCTTCACCATTTGTCACGTCAAGGAAAAGTACAGGAGAAGAGTCTCTGTCCACCACATAATAATTTCTGCCGAAAAGATTTGCATACAAAGCAGGAGAATCGTTCTCGGTCTGGAATTTCTGATACTCTGCACGGGCAACAACGTATCTTGAGAAAAGTCCGTCTTCCTGCACAAACTCACCTTTGTCAGAATCAAACAGACTTATCTGCCCTGTCTCAGGGTCTACCAGAGCAAGGCTGTCGTCATAAACTGCCAGATTGTTGAAACGTGCTGACTCTGATGGAGACCTGATTCCGTCCCACCAGACACGCTTTATACCTCTGTTTGAAATCTCATAGATTCCGTAATTCACAGGATTATTCCATGAATCAACACTGTAATACAGCCTTGCACCTGCCTGCACAAGGCAGTTTCCGTCTGAGGTTTCTGCATCGTGATGGTCATAATCTGCCAGCATAATCTTTGCCATAGGCTCACGGCTTGTGTCAAAGAGCATCACAGCACCTACTGCGATTGCTGCCAGAAAAACAAGCACTATTGAAACTATAAGGACAATACGTTTTTTCATATAATAAACTTCTTTCACACATATAATACTACTAAAAAATATATCACGGAAAAACCTCGGGTGTCAACCTTGAAAATCTGAACAATCTTTTTTGATTAAACAGAATACAAAAAACATAAATAAACTAAGTTGCAATATCGACAAACAATTTATGTTTAATAAATTAGAGTTGTTTTTCTGTCTATCCTGTGATACTATAAAATTACAGGAGGTGTTCTTATGAGCAAAGGCAAAAAATGGCTTATTACAGGTATATGTCTTTCGGTGCTTTCTCTGCTTTTTGTTGCAGGAGGTTTTATGGGATATCACTGCCTTGAAAAGCACATTGAAAACCACACCAATCAGTGGAAGAAAATTGAATACGTAGCCTTTACAAAAAGTACAGACGAAAACCCAGTATTCATACCTCTCTCTGTATTTGAGGAAAAAACAATAGACTACGATTACCGATGGGGCGACTACAACACCTATACATATTATAACTGCATTGAAACAAAGGAAGAAAAGAGAATATACAAAATCTACGAGTATGCTCTGGAAAACAGCTATCCCTTTATTTACATAGAATCCCGTCTTGTCCCTGCTTATAAGGATTTATCCGATATGCTCATCCTGCTTTCCATGGACTCTGCTGTTGTAGACCAGAACCTGAACATTGAATATTTCGACGAAGAATATCAGATTACACAGCAGTATCTTTACAGGGTTATGGTCAAGAATTTCAAATGTATGAAGATACACATTTCTGACTTCAACGAGGATAAGACCGCAAAAATTGAAGAGTGCGAAAAGAAGGCAGAAGAGATACTTGCAAGCCTTGACATTGATAGCAAAAGCACAGAAAGAGAAAAAGCCGAGGCAATCTATCACTACATCGGAAAAAACATAGAATACAAAGAATATGAGGATTATGATTATCAGGCTTTTCTGCACGATGCAATGATAAAAGGCTCTTCAAACTGTGACGGCTATGCAAATACATTCTCACTGCTGTGCAATATGGCAGGCATAAAATGCTGTGAAAAGAAGAACAACCCACAGACCGAAGATATAGAAGGTCACACCTGGAACACAGTGCTTCTTGACGGAGTATGGTATAACGTTGATGCTACCTACGCACCAAGATACCACAAGGATCTTATGAAGGGTATCCCCTTCCGTTTCGGCTTTTCTGATGCCCTTCAGTTTGACAAGCACCAGTATGTGGGCTATGCTCCCGAATGCACTGAAAGCCTTCTGAAGCCTGACTACACCTTCAAAAACAACTCTGACAAAACCATAGCACAAAAGGTAGACAAAGCCATAGACAAAGCAGAGAAAGACTACGTGATGCTTGCCTTTGAGGATTACGACATTAACAAGCAGGAGGATATGGCAGACGATATCTCTTACACCATTTACCGTGCTTTCCGCTATGTGGTTTACGAAGGAAGTCAATGTACTCTGGTTTTCATTTTTCCCGAATAACTGAACATCAATATAAAGACAACTGCCGTCAGCGTAAAACTGACGGCAGTCGCCTTTTGGATGTGTGTATATAGAAAGAGAAAGGAAAAAGCATTATTAAAAGGGAGCAGAATTCAATCAGAAGGCAATGGCGCCCTCACTTGTTTTGCCTGAATTTTTTGTATTTTCAGCAGGTTTTATAAAATCACTGAAGAAGTCGTCCTCCTGTGCAAGAATCTCCATTGCCTCTTCTTTTGTAAGAAGCTTTGCAATGACAGATGAACGTGTGATAAACATCACCTGTGCATAGGCGGTTTTGCCTGTGTGCTCGTAGATTCTGCTTGCACTGCAGGTACCCTGATACACAGTGTACACACTGTTTGCCACATAGCCCACTGTGTCAAGGTAAGGCATAGCAACGCGGATTGCGTCACTATCGTATTTGTTATCCTCTTCTTTGATGAGCTTCACAAGTCTGCCCACTTTGAAGGGATTTGTGCCCAAGTAATGGTTAAGACCTGTTATTGTGATAAAGGTTTCTTTCATGATAATCCCTCCGTTTTTTATATTTTCTGCTCCCTGTGCTTATATACTACCACAGGGCGTGTCCCATAAACAGGACAGTGTAAGCAATTCTGCTATTCGTTTTTTGCTTTATTCCGCTAAAGATAACAAAATTTTAGCATTTTTTGCAAATATGGTAGATTTTTATCGGATCAGGGTGTATAATTTTAAAGATGTAATCTGTGAAGTTCAGAGGGACTTTGCTCATATATTACATCAGTATATTGTCCGTTATGCCCTATGGGCATTTTAATCAATCAATATTTATAAAATCTGAAAGGAGATTTTATTATGGGACTTATTAAAGCAGGCGTTGGCGCTGTAGGTGGTGTACTTGCCGATCAGTGGAAAGAATTTTTCTACTGCGAATCACTTTCTAACGATGTACTCGTTACAAAGGGCTCCAAGAGAGTGGGAGGTCGCTCCTCCAACACAAAGGGCTCTGACAACATTATCTCAAACGGCTCAGGCATTGCTGTTGCAGATGGTCAGTGTATGATCATCGTTGAGCAGGGCAAGGTTGTTGAGGTTTGTGCAGAACCCGGTGAATTCACTTACGATTCCTCAACTGAGCCTTCAATCTTCTCGGGCAAACTTGGTACAAGTATCCTTGAGACCTTCAAGGCTGTAGGTAAGCGTTTTACATACGGCGGCGACACAGGCAAGGATCAGAGAGTATATTATTTCAACACCAAGGAGATTCTGGACAACAAGTTCGGTACTCCCAATCCTATTCCCTTCAGAGTAGTTGACTCCAAGATTTTCCTTGATATCGACGTATCCGTACGTTGCTCCGGTATCTACTCCTACACAATTTCCGACCCTCTCCTGTTCTATACAAAGGTTTGCGGAAACGTTGAGCGTGAATATACAAGAGACCAGATTGACTCCACACTGAAGACCGAGTTCATCAGTGCACTTGCACCTGCATTCGGCAAGCTTTCAGAGATGGAACTGCGTCCCAATCAGCTTTCAAACCATAACGAAGAAATCTGTGCTGCAATGAACGAAGCACTCTCCAAGAAATGGGGAGAACTCCGTGGTATCAAGGTAGTATCTGTAGCACTTAATCCTGTAACCCTCAGCCCCGAGGATGCAGAGATGATCAAGCAGGCACAGTACTCAGCAAGACTTCAGAATCCCGGTCTTGCAGGTGCAGAGCTTGTAGGTGCACAGGCAGATGCAATGCGTTCAGCAGCTCAGAACGAAGCAGGTGCTATGACAGGCTTTATGGGTATGGGTATGGCAATGAACGCAGGTGGCGGAATGAACGCAGGTCAGTTCTTCCAGATGAATCAGCAGCAACAGGCTCAGCAGGCACAGCAGGCTCAGCAGGCACAGGCTCCTGCTCAGGGTGGCTGGAAGTGTGCTTGCGGTGCAACAGTAACAGGTAACTTCTGCCCCGAATGCGGTGCAAAGAAGCCTGAACCTGTTCAGGGTTGGAAGTGCGCATGCGGTGCTACTGCAACAGGTAAGTTCTGTCCCGAATGCGGTGCTAAAAAGCCCGAAGAAGTACAGGGTTGGACCTGTGCATGCGGTGCAGTAAACCAGGGTAAATTCTGTGCAGAGTGCGGTGCAAAGAAGCCTGCAGGCGCACCCCTTTACAAGTGCGACAAATGCGGATGGGTTCCTGAGGATCCCCACAATCCTCCCAAGTTCTGCCCTGAGTGTGGCGATGTTTTTGATGAGTCTGATATTACAGGCTGATAAATTAAACTTTAATATCAGGTGATATAATATGGCAGTATTACAGGAATATAAGTGTCCTTGCTGCGGCGGTGCCATAGAATTCAACAGCTCCATTCAAAAAATGAAGTGTCCTTATTGTGACAGTGAATTTGAGATGGAAGCCCTCAAGGAATTCGACCAGGTGCTGACTGATGAAGCAAAGGGCACAGACAATATGGAGTGGGAAACTCAGGCAGGTACCGAATGGCAGGAAGGTGAAAGCGAAAACCTCCGTGTCTATGTATGTAACTCCTGTGGCGGTGAGATTATCGGTGACGAAACCACCGCCGCCACCGAATGTCCATACTGTAACAATCCTGTTGTTATGATGGGTCAGTTCAAGGGTGACCTGAAACCCGACTACGTTATTCCTTTCAAACTTTCCAAGGAAGATGCAAAGGAAGGTCTGAGAAAGCATATTAAAGGCAAGGCTCTCCTTCCCAGAATCTTCAAGGACGAGAATCACATTGACGAAATCAAGGGTATCTATGTTCCCTTCTGGCTCTTTGATGCTGAAGCAGATGCACGTATCCGCTACAAGGCAACCAAGATAAGACACTGGAGTGACTCTGATTACGACTACACAAAGACAAGTTTCTTCTCTGTAGTACGTGCAGGCTCCGTTGCCTTTGACAGAGTGCCTGTTGACGGCTCCTCAAAGATGGCAGATGACCTGATGGAATCTATTGAGCCCTACAACTTCTCTGAGGCGGTGGATTTCCAGACTGCATACCTTGCAGGCTACTTTGCCGACAAGTACGATGTTACCGCTCAGCAGAGCATTGACAGAGCAAATACCCGTATCAGAAGAAGCACAGAGGAAACCTTTGCTTCTACCGTTACAGGCTACACTACTGTAACAACAGAGCACAGTGCTATCAACCTTAACAACGGAAAAGCAAAGTACGCTCTGTACCCTGTGTGGATTCTCAACACCACATATAAAGATAAAAAATACACCTTCGCTATGAACGGTCAGACAGGCAAATTTGTAGGCGACCTGCCTATGGATAAGGGTTTATTCTGGAAGTACTGGGGAATCATTGCAGGCTGTGTTACTGCAGCAGCAACTCTCTTCATTACTCTGTTTATGAATTTCGGAGGCTAAAGATATGAAAAGAATTGTTTTATGTATTTTAGCCCTCCTGCTTGTGCTTACAGGAATAGTCTCTGCGTCTGCACTTTCACTTGCTTTCACAAGTGTATACGATTACGAAGGTCTGTTGACTTCTGATGAACTTTCAGCGCTGTCTGAAAAACTTGACAGAATCAGCGAAACCTATCAGTGTGCCGTGGTAATTGTTACCGACTCTGACCTTGGGGGTAAAACTCCCACTGAGTATGCTGACGATTTCTACGATTACAACGGTTTCGGCTACAATGAAACCCGCGACGGAATTCTTCTTTTTGTTTCTCTTGCAGAAAGGAAATGGGCAACCTCCACCTGCGGCAAAGGTATTGAAATCTTCACAGATTCCGACCTTTACTACATTGAGGATTCCTTCAAGCCCTACCTTTCTTCAGGTGACTACTACACTGCCTTTGACACCTTTGCAGACCTTTGCGAAGAGGAAATCTCCACCCACGGAAAATTCCAGTTCAGCATCACTTATCTGTTTATGGGTCTTGTTGCAGGTGTTGTGATTGCCTTCATTGTTGTGCTGATTATGAAAGGTCAGCTCAAGTCTGTAAGATACCAGGCTGCTGCTCACAACTATATGAGAAACAACAGCATGAGGATTTCTGAGCAGAGAGATATTTTCCTTTACTCTACTGTTTCAAGACGTGCAAAGCCCAAGGACAACGGCTCAGGCGGGTCTTCAACACATACTTCCTCCTCAGGTTCTTCCCACGGCGGCCACAGCGGAAGTTTCTGATAATTCATACAAACAAATCCCATCAGACCGACCTGTAATTCTGCAGGTCGGTTTTTGTATATATATGGTGATTTTCTATTGTACTTTTAATTTGTGTGTGATATTATTAATATGTTAATTGTACTATTAGTACAGAATCGGATTTATTCTTTTATAAGGAGGCAATTATGAAAACATCAAAGAAGATTCTCGCCCTTGTGCTGACTGTTCTTATGGTAGTATCTGTAATGCTTGTGGGAGTTACTTCCGTATCTGCCGCAAATGCAAGTATCAGTTACTCCTATGCACAAGAAGCCGCAGGCTACGCCGAGGGCACAATCACACTGACCCCCACCGCCGGCAACTACGGCACATACTATATGTTCTGGGCAGATGACACCGACGCTCTTGAGGGTTACAAGCCCATTGCAGTGCTCAAAATCACATCAGGCTCAGGCACAGTCAAGATGCCTGCTCATACGGTTATTCCTCCCGATGCAACCAAGATTGTTGCATTCCTGAGCGACACCGATATCAGTAGCAACACTTCAATTCTCAGGGTTTCTGATGCTGAGGCTGTGTACTCAATCCCAAAAAGCCGTCAGCTTTCTTTCAATACTGATGACGCTCTCTACACCTTCGGTGCAATCAGCGACCCTCAGCTTGCAAACGATTCCTACGGCTCAGGCTCTTATCCCAATGATGAAAAACACCTGACCGATACTCTGAATACCTTTGCAAGAAGAGACGTTGACTTTATTGTTTCATCAGGTGACACAGTCAACGACCAGGACGGCAAGAAGACCTATGCTGCAGAGTACAAGAGATATCAGCAGATTCTTGCAGAGTCCTTCTACTCAAAACCTATCTACGAAGCACTGGGCAACCACGATGTTGGCACCGTATGGAACGGCGGTTACTATAACGACAACGAGCCCTTCATCAAGGCAACAGGTCTCGACTCAAAGGCTGAGACCATCCTTGCGGGCAAGCCCTACTTTGAGATTACAGAGCCCACCACAGGTGACCACTTCATCTTTATGGCACTTGAAGGCGGTTTCTACACAAACAAGGGCACTCAGTTTTCAAAGGAACAGCTTGACTGGCTTGAGGGTCTTCTGAAGAAGTACTCTACAGACGGCAAGAACATCTTTATTATTGAGCATGCAAACATTGAAGGCTGGGGCTCTGGTGATAAACTGACCGATCCCTACTACAACCTTGCTCTTGATAAAAACGCCGCAGACGTAAAGCGTTTTATCAGTCTTATGGAAACCTACAAGGAATGTGTTATCATCACAGGTCACACTCACCTTGAACTTTCTGCTCAGTATAACTATTCAGACAACTCAGGCACCTCTGCTGTTATGATGCACAACTCTGCAGTAGGCGGTGTAAGACGTCTTGTAAACGGTACCATCGACAGAAGTCCTGTTGAAGGTCTCTCTGAGGGATATCTTGTTGAGGTTTATGAAGACTGCATTATCTTCAACGGTATGAACACCTGCTCAGACCGCATTATGCCCCTTTGCAGTTACATTATCCCCTTTGACACCGAGGCTATTGAAAAGCCCACAGAGCCTGCAACCACTGAAGTTCCCACAACTACACTGGCTCCTGCAACTACAGAAACTCCTGTAACCTCAGAGACTCCCATAACAACAGACCCCACAGAGCCTGCAACAAAAGAAACAGAGCCTGCAACAACAGACAGCACAGAGCCCGTCACTACAACTGCTTCTGTAACAACTACAACCGAGCCTGCTACTACCGAGCCCTATGAATACACATACGGTGATGCAGATCTGGACGGCACGGTTACCATCAAGGACGCAACCCTGATTCAGAAGTATTCTGCTCAGCTTCCCGATGCAGACCTTGAGGGTACAGCCTTTGCTCAGGCAAACGTATCCGGTGATGCAGCAGTAAACGTAAGAGATGCAACATATATCCAGAAATTCATCGCAGGACTTCTGAGCACCTTCCCTGTTGAAGAAACAATTGCTCAGGTAGGTGCAATTGCTCCTCAGTATGAACTTGCTAAGAAGTATCTTAACACATACTATATGTACAGTTCTTACGATCAGTATATGGCAATCAAGGAAGCCTGCTCGGGATATATAGGAGAGAATCCTTACAGACCTCTTGATGAACTTGAAAAAGAGTTTGAGGACTTTATCCTTGCCATCGGCGGTAAACTCCTTGACCTTGATGCTCCTGCTGAGAGTGACGAGATTACAGTTTACTTTACCAACAACAAGAACTGGTCAAGCGTATATGTCTATCTCTGGACAGATGGCGGCTCAGAAAATGCTACCTGGCCGGGCAAGCCTATGACTTATGTAACCACCAACAATTTAGGTGAAAAGATTTACTCAGTATCATTCAACTACTCTGACTATACAAAAATCATTTTCAACAACGGCAACAACGGTCAGCAGACTGTTGATATTAACCTTACCGATAAAAACAACGTAGGTTACTACATCTCTGGCGGATCAGGCAAATCCTTCACCTGCTCCACCTACGACTATGCATAATCACAGCAAACAGATAAAAACAAAATCCCTGACGGCTTTCCGTCAGGGATTTTTATGCCTGTTTACTGTTTGCAACTTGTCCTTTATGAATGAAAAAAACTTTCTGAAATATAATTAATCAGGAGGTGTTTTTTCTGAAAATCAATTGGAAGAAACTTTTATTATTTATCGCTATTCCTCTTTTGGTCGGAGGACTATCTGCACTTCTGACGTCAGATAGTATGCAAAACTTTGCGTCCCTTAACAAACCGCCCCTGTCACCGCCTGCGTGGCTCTTCCCTGTTGTGTGGACTGTTCTGTTTATCCTTATGGGCATTGCCTCATACATTGTGTGGGAGAAAAGCACAGGTGTGCAGAGAAAAAATGCACTTACCCTTTACTTTATTCAACTTTTCTTCAACTTCTTCTGGTCTGTGATATTCTTTAATCTTGAGGCATATCTATTTGCCTTTGTGTGGCTGGTTATTCTATGGCTGTTGATTGCTGTTACAGCATACCTGTTTTACAGAATCAATAAAACAGCAGGCTACCTTATGCTCCCCTATCTGCTGTGGGTAACCTTTGCAGGATACCTGAATCTCTCAATTTACCTTCTGAATCCATAAGAAAAACGCTATGCAGGAATTCACCTTGCATAGCGTTTGTTTTATTAAAGCTATTTAATTCAATCAGTTTGTCTGGCCTGCTGACTTGAGCATAACATCGTGGTAGCCGCCTTCAACGATAGATGTAGAGGAAACTACTGTGAGCTTTGCATTCTTCTGCAGGTCGGGAATGTTGATAACACCACAGTTGCACATTGTGGACTTAACCTTGTAAAGGCTCTTTGCTACGTTGTCCTTAAGAGGACCTGCGTAGGTTACATAAGAGTCAACGCCTTCTTCAAAGGAAAGCTTTGTCTTACCGCCCAGGTCGTATCTCTGCCAGTTACGTGCACGGTTAGAGCCCTCACCCCAGTACTCCTTAACATAAGTACCGTTGATGATGAGTTTGTTTGTGGGAGACTCGTCAAAACGAGCGAAGTATCTGCCAAGCATCATAAAGTCTGCACCCATAGCAAGTGCCAGAGTCATATGATAATCGTGAACAATACCGCCGTCAGAGCAGATGGGAATATAGACACCTGTCTTCTCAAAATACTCATCTCTTGCTGCTGCAACCTCGATAAGTGCTGTAGCCTGACCTCTGCCGATACCCTTTGTTTCACGGGTGATACAGATGGAGCCGCCGCCGATACCGACCTTGATAAAGTCTGCGCCTGCCTCTGCAAGGAACATAAAGCCGTCGCGGTCTACAACGTTACCTGCACCAACCTTGACTGTGTCGCCGTATTTATCACGGATAAACTTCAGTGTCTTAGCCTGCCAGCAGGTGTAACCCTCAGAGGAGTCAATGCAGAGTACATCTGCGCCTGCCTCAACAAGAGCGGGAACTCTCTTTTCATAGTCGAGAGTATTGATACCTGCACCAACAACGAATCTCTTCTGAGAATCCAGAACTTCGTTGGGGTTTTCTTTATGTGAAGAGTAGTCCTTGCGGAATACAAAGTAAAGGAGCTGACCCTCTTCGTTTACAATGGGAAGTGAGTTGAGCTTGTGCTCCCAGATGATATCGTTAGCCTCTTTGAGGGTTGTGTTCTCAGGTGCTGTGATAAGACTTGCGAGAGGAGTCATAAAATCTGCAACCTTCTCCTCAGCAGACATACGGCTTACTCTGTAGTCTCTGCCTGTAACAATACCCACAAGCTTGCCATTGGGTGTGCCGTCTTCGGTAACAGCCATAGTGCTGTGACCTGTAATCTCATAAAGAGCCAGAACATCTGCAAGAGTTGCATCAGGTGTCAGGTTAGAGTCACTTACAACAAAACCTGCTTTGTAGCTTTTTACTCTTGCAACCATAGCTGCTTCATCTTCAATGGTCTGTGAACCGTAGATAAAGGAAATACCGCCCTCTTTTGCAAGTGCGATTGCCATTGTATCGTTGGAAACAGACTGCATAATTGCAGATACCATAGGAATGTTAAGTTTGATTGCAGGCTCTTCCTCACCTTTTCTGAACTTTGTGAGAGGTGTGCTCAGGTTTACGTTTGCAGGAATACACTCCTCAGAAGTGTAACCGGGAACAAGCAGATATTCGCTGAATGTGCGTGAAGGCTCGCTATAATAGAATGCCATTGTTTTGTCCTCCTCTTTCATACTACTTTTGGCTGAATAAATATTTTTACTATGTTACTGCAAAAGGCTTCAAAAGTCAAGTGTTTTTCACTCTTTTATGAAGCCTTCTGCCGCTGTTTTCGGGAAAACCAAAGATTATTTGAAGTAATCAACCGCTGCACGGAAAATTCCCATATCGGAGTTACCGGGAACGTTCTTGTAAAGGCCGTTACCGATACGTTCACAGTGACCCATCTTACCGAATACTCTAAGTCGG
>JAZQHL010000013.1:0-13956 GCA_045540595.1 Ruminococcus sp. | reverse complement strand
AGCGGTCTTAGGAAGACAACATGTTTCCCCAACTCCTTGGCTCACAGAACGACATGGCTACGATCCGACTTACCGAAACTTCACCCAACTGTTTTTTGTTAAGCCATGATTCTACATCATATCCTAATTCTTTAATTCTATAAGATTCTCCGAATATCGGAAGCTTTTCGTGCTCTTCAATACAACCGCGAGGCCCCTCTGCGATATCACCTGCTTCAACATCTGCAACTTGAGCAACAGAAACCTTGTCCATATCGTCCTTACAGGTATCTACAACCATAAAAAATCTTCTGTCTCTGTTATCAAGTCTTTCATTTGTAGCTGCCTTGATAGCATTAACGGCTCTACCGCCAAGACCTCCAAGGCCAAAGAATACAGTTACTTCCTCCTGCTGAAGAAGTTGCTTTTCGAGCAACAAGCTTCCTCCGTAACGGGTTGATAATGCAGCTGCTAATTTTTCTTGATTAAGTGGCATAATAAAATTACCTCCATAAATAATTAATATCTCTTATTATTGTGTACAGGCGAATCAAAATAATATGTCATTGTAAGGTAGCTTACATCCTGACTTACGTCTATTCTCGATCTAAAGTCAATTGTAAGTGTTGAACCAGATTTTACAGTGATTTTTTTCTTAGACCTGTTAACCAGAATATAAGGTGTTTTTTTGTTAACCTTTACAGTAAACGCACCACCTGAAGGTGAACCTGAAATTTTAGTATTTTCTGCCCCTGTAGTAAGGTAACCAACTGTATCTGTAACTAAAATTTCCTTAACTTTATATTCTTTAGTTCCTTTTGGCGCAGCATCTATCATAGATAAAGTCTCTTTGATAATTCCTGCAACATTTCTATTATATTTTCTGCTATAAAAAGTTCTCATAGATATCATAGGAGAATCCGGATCACCCATCGCTGTTTCTACGTCACAACCATCTGTATATTCTATATACTCTACATCAGAAAACTCCGCAGAAGCATTAAAGAACTCAACTCTCGCTAAATAAAGATCTCCCTTGATTCGTAAAGTCTTGTCATATGCAAACTTAAGAATAAAGAGTACAGCAACAACTATAAGAACAATAATAGTAATTATAATAGCCCATGCTACCGGGTCATTGACTTTAACCTTAAAAGTTGTATCTACGGTGTTGCCTTGTGCGTCAGTGTATGTAACGGTTACAAGAGTAGAACTCCATTTGTTACCTGTTATTACCATATCTGAACCGACGATGTCAACATCTGCAACTCCAGGAGAACTCATATACGTCACTGTTGCTGTAACAGAGTCATTTTCATCATCAGAAATATGCTGGTATATATCAGTAACAGTAACATTCTTTTTCTTATTAACTTTTACCTCATCGATATCGGAAACAAGATAAAGAGGCTTATTATCAGATTTGATTTCCAGTGTATCTTCACGGTATACGGTACCCCACTCAAGACGGATTGTTATGTCGTAGTGACAATCCTGGGGAATGATAAAGTTTCCTGTAAAAGAAGGTCCGTCCTGCTGTAAAATCACTGTCTTTGCATCATCGGGATTTGCTCTGGGAACACATACTGCGGTTGCACTCTCGACAGCCTCATATCTTGCTGATTCTGTCAGATGTTGACCATCGTATGTCAGCCAAGTCTTGATAATGATTTCGTCATTTGTATACGCAACGCCATCAGGGTTACCTGCAGGCAGAATAAGCTGGCTTGTAAGATTCATCTTGAAATGTTCAAGAAGACCTATATGAATATCGTCACCAACAATACCCTCCACAGTCAGAAGCCATTCACCTGTTTTAGGAAGTATGATTTTGATGCTTGCTGCTGTTGCGTCAACATCAAATCTTACATTACCTGAGTTTCTCAGTTCAATTTCATTGCCTGAAGGATCATAAAGATGTATATCTCCGTTTGCAATAGAGTTTTCATCTCCACCTGCTATACGGATATTGGCTTCTACAACACTTGGGCTGATTGGAATAGCAACTTCATGTTTATTACCATCACCGGGAACAAGTGCTACGGGATTATAAATAATATCTTGTACATCTGCAAGGAACTCTATGAGCAACTGCTGCATCTCATCAATAGTATTGATAACCTCGACCTTACCGTTTGTGGTGGTTGCAATGTTTGTGAGTTTGGCGATTCCTTCACCATTCTCACCCATAGAACTTATGCCTTCATCTGTAATGTAGTCATAACCTACACAATAAACAGGGCATTCGTTCTGCTTTGCCCACAGAACGGCATTAGCCTCATTATCTTCACACTTTGACATTGCTACAGGATTACCCAGATCATTTACACCATCAGTAAATAGAATGATAGCTTTTGATCTGTCATCAGAAGTGTGCTCGGACAGCAGATTGGTTGCTTCAATCAAAGCATTACCTATACCTGTACCACCTCTGTATGAAACCTCAGCCATTTTCTTCCTGATGGTAGCAACATCATTGATATCCTCAAGATTGTACAAAACAGGCTTTCCGTTTGTATCGGTTGTAACTGTAGTTGCATCGTTGCTGAATGTAACTATACCAATTCTGCTTTTTTCTACAGACATCATATTAGCCAACATTCTGACAGCAGCAGGTGCAGTCTTGGAGCCGTCTGAATCATTCATAGACCCGCTTCTGTCGATGATAACAACCAGATCAAGAGGTTTATACTCTTTTTCGTTTTCTACCGTTGCATCATCAGCCGAAACTGTCAGTATGCACGATAATGCCATAAAAAAACACAGCAAAAGTGCAGACAGACGCTTCACTCTAAAAATTGTCACAATATCCCTCGCCTTTCTGATAATGATATATCGTAATTTGCTTAAGTAATAAAGAAATCCAAAAGAAGTATCGATTCACTTTATGTGCAATTATACAACATTTCGCCTCTATCTTCAACAAGCTATTCGTATTGTTTACAAATTATTTACAAATACACATCGTCAATAAATATTCATAAAAACTTGCAAAAAACAGGATGTTGACCTTGACAAATATAGACTCTCGTCAAAGTGTACATAGCGTATTACAAAATATTGTTTACTTCAACAAATTACACCACACCATACGAAATTCAAATAAATAATACCATATAATTTATACAAATTCAACACTATTTAAAAATAATTGCGGTTTTTTTGTACATTAGTGATAAATTCCACACAGCAAACAAGTTGATCTATTCTTCAAACACAAAACTCCCTTGTGGTATTATAATAAATCACCACAAAGGAGTTTGTTATTTAATATTTATTCAGTCTGTATCGATAAATGTATTTTTTCAAATCAATTATTTACTACTGTGCTTTCATATATTTTACTTTTTTCTTCATTATTATCCGCATCATCAACAGCAACAACAGCCTCTATCATTTCTTCAACATATCTTTCTGTAGCATTAACCTTCTGAGACTCAGAACAAACCTCCAGATAAAATGCCAGTATTTTCTTATTGTATCTGGTTTGCGATTGTTCTTTTTGTAATTCCTTTGCGTACTCTACTATGCGATAAAGATCTTTGTTTATACGATCACGATATTTTGTAGGAGAAAGACTTCTGAAATACTTTACTCTATCAACCAACAAAAGATGCTGTTCCATATGAAAATAACTGTATAGTTTCGAATCCAGCACCTTATTCTTATACTGTTCAAGAAGGTCCATGCGACACCTGTAAGACTCAGCAAGAGCTTTCTCTGCCTCACTTATATTTTCCGGATTCTGTTCCATACCTCTGTATGCAAAGAACTTATTTCTGGTTATGTAAGCTGTACAAAGAGAAAACAAACCTTTTCTGTCACACCAAAAATTCTTATTATTACTTAATAAAGTTATTTCATCAAGGGCCGCTTTTGCATATTTTAGCAGAGTATCATAAACAACATTTTTATTCTCAACAGATTCCTGAGGGTTTTCTGTACAAAGAACACAAGCATAAGTCATATGTTCACATAAAAATAACTTGGCAAGAGAACCAAAAATATATTCTTCAAGGTTATTTTCAATATTACCATACTCATCTTTTATTCTTTTGTTATTCTCTATCAAATCAACAATTTCAAGCAGTAAATTATCTACGGTTTCTTCATAATCGTAATATGCTGTTGCATCCATAAATAGTTTATCTGTATTTTCTACCACTTTTATATTGTTGACAAGTCCGAAATAAGCTCTGCAGATATCAACAGCTACAGCCAACTCGTTCTGGACAACACCGCCAAGATGACAGCACATCTGATCAAGTTCTTTAAGTGCTTCATCAACTTCATCAAACAGATAGGCAGACTGCATAAAATACAGCACATACTGAGCAAGTTCGTAGGTTGAGCATTTATCTTTACCTTGAATGAATCTCAACAGTTTATTATAATCACTGATGAGTTCCATTTTACTGCCACCTATTGTAAGCTGCTGTCTTTTAAGAAAATAATCAACAATACCCTTTGCAAAAATATCTTCATTGAATATATTTTCACCATCAATCTCTATGAAATCGCAAACCGGTTCAATAAAGAAATTTTCTATATCTGTAGGAATATTCAGAACTTCATTTTTTTGCTTTACGGCATGTACCTTCTGAGCACCATATCTGGAAAAAACATATCCCATCTCAAAGAAAAGATTGCTGCTTACAATTTCTTCTCCACCTTTTTTCTGCAAAATAAGAATTGCCTGGTTACAACTCTTTATCTGTGATATCACAACTTCACCAATCGTAAAATGAGTTGAGCCGTTATTATCGTTACCGCCAACAATTCCTTCGTATCCATGAAACCTGAGAATATCCCGAACTTTGCGTGCAACACTATTACTTCCGCTCCACGCAATAAAAACCTTATCCTTCATTTGTTACCTCCTATAAACAATCACTTAATTAAATCACGAACATTGTTCAGATAAGCCTGAATCGATGAAAAGGCAATTGCAACATGGAAACCATCCATCATACCATGATGAACAGCAATATCCATTGTCATTTTGTATCTGTCGCCTTCCAGGGTATACTTTCCCCAGGTGAGCCTGGGAATGGAGGTCTGGTCTGCATCAGAATAATTATATGGGTTACTCATAGAAACAAAATCAATCCAGGGCAGACAAGATATATAAAACACATCGTTTGTTGTCGGTGATATAAATTCATTTTTATTACGTTTTGCTGAGTCTATTGCTAACCTGTTGTTTCTGTAAAACTCTGAATAATCAAAACTTGCCGGACTCTGACATGTAACAATATCTGTAATTTCATTCATAACAATAAAACTGGGGTTTATTCTGTCATACTCAACAACCTTTCCGTCTACAATGCGGCATCTGAACTGTGACATCTGATTAAGAGTAAGGCAAACGATATACAGAAAATCCGTAAAGAAGGAAGTTCCTCTTTCCTTAGAATAGTTTACAAGTTCTGTAACATCAAGCCTGGTTGCAACAGAGAAAACAGGATTATCGTACTTAGAAAAACTATCAAAGGTACTTTTTCTATGCCATAAATTCATATCTATTTCTTTCACAAAACAACACACCTTTACAGAATATATTCTGATTTTATATTATCCGAGAAAAAAACTGATGTCAACCATTATTCCAAAACAAATATTGAAACATATGATTTCTTATGATATGCTTAATAAGCAGATTATTTAGGTTGTGATAATATGTTCAGACAAATAAAATACTCCGCTCTGCTTCTGATGTTATTTTTATTAGCAACTTTTTCAACAGGTTGCAATTACAGTAAAAATCAAGTAACAGCACAGATATTTGCCCTTGACACGGTCATAGATATTACCGCTTACGGAGACAAGGCTGATGAAGCTGTATCTGCTGCAAAGGCTGAAATCTATCGTCTGGAGAGGCTTTTGTCCGTTACCGATGAATACAGTGACATCTGCAGGATAAACACCTCACAGGGCACTGCAGTTGAAATAAGCGAAGAGACTTATGAACTGATAGAAAAAGCCCTAAAGATATGCAACATTACCGAAGGCAACTTTGATATTACAATGTATAATGTAATCAAACTCTGGGGATTTACCACAGGTGAATACAAAGTGCCTGGGGAAAGTGAGATTATTAATACACTTGTGAGCACAGGCAGTGATAAAATCAGCTTATCAGACGATAACAGGATTACTGTTTATGAGGGCACCACCCTTGATCTGGGAGGAATAGCAAAGGGCTATATTGCAGACAAGGCAGCAAAGGTTATGAAAGATGCGGGTGCTCAGTACGGGCTTATTTCACTGGGAGGAAATATCCGCACAGTTTCAGAAAAGCCATCAGGTGAATTATGGAAGATAGGCATACGCCACCCTGAGGAAAACGTATATTTTCTCACCATAAACACAGAGGAAGGCTCTGTGATAACTTCGGGTGCATATCAGCGTAATTTCACTGAAAACGGCATCACCTATCACCACATCATTGACCCTGCCACAGGAAAGCCATCACAGTCTGATGCTGTTTCTGTGACTGTTGTGGGCAAAGACGGGGCAATGTGTGACGGACTTTCCACTGCCCTGTTTATAGGCGGCACAGAATACGCAGACAAAATGTACCGCTCCGCTGATAATTTTGAATATGTGATACTTGGTAAGGATAACTGTGTTTATGCTTCAGAAGGACTCAGAGGAAAGCTCACTCTTTCAGATAATTACAAGGACTTAAAAATCATATACAGATAAAATTAACCGCAGTTCAATTACTGCGGTTTTTTATATACACAAACATCTATCACACAAGAGAGCACTCTGAAATAAAATGTAATGTCACGGTATAAAGACATTTTTATGTGGCAAAAATACTAACAAATGAACTTCGGAGTGTGAAGTATGAACATAAAACGTGGAGATATATACTATGCAGACTTAAGCCCTGTTATCGGCTCTGAGCAAGGCGGAGTACGCCCTGTGCTGATTGTGCAGAATGATGTGGGCAACAAATACAGCCCCACTGTGATTGCCGCTGCCATTACAAGCCAGCAGACAAAGGCTAACATTCCCACCCACATTCATATAGGTTGTGAATCCAGCGGACTTGCAAAGAACAGTGTTGTGCTTCTGGAGCAGGTGCGTACTATTGACAAGAAAAGGCTCAAGGAGAAAATGGGCTGTGTGGACAGAAGTGCTATGAGTCAGATTGACCAGGCAATATCCATATCTCTGGGACTGGGTGCTTTCTGAAACTCAGAACACACAGACTATGCTGAAAACGAAGAAACGGCTGAGGAATAAACCTCAGCCGTTGTGTTTTATCAACTGTCAATTATTCGAATATCTGACCCTCGTCTTTGATTCTTTTGCGTTTTTTCCAAAGCTTTACTGTTCCGAATATTCCCACCAGTGCTATTGCCAGATTAATAAGTCCGATATAATTGAAAGGCATTGAATTTATAATTGCAAGAAATATATTAAATACACCTACATACAAATTCAAGCCTGTTACAAAAGCAGTAAATCCGAAAATTCTTGATAAATATTTCACCCTGCTTTCGTTGTCGGAATAAATATTGAACTCTCCTTCTGAGGCTTTCTTCCTGAAATAAACCCAGTGACTAAATGTGCCCACATGCTCTGCACCTGTCTCCTCCAGAAAATCCATATACTTTTGGTTTTCTGCATTTTTGGGACTTCCATCAAGCAGCTGTAAACATATTTTATATTCTCCGGGAGTGGTATCCTCAAACTCGTATTTACAAAATCCCACAGATACAAGGCTCAGACCCTTTGCAGCCATCTCGTTGAGCCATTTTTCTTCTTTGTCAAAATCCCATACAAAGAACCACTTATGAATTGTTTTTCTCATATTACTCTCCCTCCAATATTCTGTTACCGTTTTCGATCAGTTCTCTGAGGCGTGTAAGCTCTGCTCTGAGTGCATTCCTGCCCTCATTAGTAATTGTGTATTCTTTCTTCCTGCTATCCCCTGCTCCGTCAAGGGCAGTTATCCATCCCTTTTCGAGAAGGGTATTTATTGCTCCGTACAAGGTGCCTGCCGCAAGCTTAACTCTGCCTTGAGAAAGAGTTTCAACATTCTGCATTATACCGTAGCCATGCATAGGCTGTGTAAGTGACAACAGAATGTAATACACAGCTTCAGTAAGTGCTGTATTTGACATTTACCATACCTCCTGTTATTTTATATCGTATATCGTTATATCGGCTTCCGATACAGTTATTATATCGGAAGCCGATATAATTGTCAATAGTTATTATACATTTTTAAAAAAAATCCACAGGTTTTTGGCATGCTCGCCAATCACCTGTGGATAATTGAAATATTATTTATTTACGCAAGCTCTGCTACTGCTGATTTCAGAGCCTCAACACGGTCTGTAACCTCCCATTTAACAGGCAGGTCTTCACGACCCATATGACCGTATGCGGCAAGGGGTCTGTACTTGGTATTACGCAGGTCAAGGTCTCGGATAATGCTTGAAGGACGAGCATCAAACACCTTGTCCACAGCCTTTGAGATAACCTCATCACTGTACTGAGAAGTACCGAAAGTATCAACAAATACAGAAACAGGCTTTGCAACACCGATTGCATAAGCAAGCTGTACCTCACACTTGTGAGCAAGACCTGCTTTAACAATGTTCTTAGCAATGTAACGGCAGTAGTATGCGGCACTGCGGTCAACCTTTGTGGGGTCTTTACCGCTGAATGCACCGCCGCCGTGACGGGAATATCCGCCGTAAGTATCAACGATAATCTTTCTGCCTGTGAGACCTGCATCACCACAAGGACCGCCGATAACGAATCTGCCTGTGGGGTTGATGAAATACTTTGTGTTTTCATCAAGAAGTTCAGAAGGTACAATGGGCTTTACAACGTGCTCAAGTAAATCTGCACGGATCATTTCAAGTGTTGCCTCTTCTGCGTGCTGAGTAGAGATAACGATTGTATCAACACGGACAACCTTGTCACCGTCATACTCAACTGTAACCTGAGTTTTGCCATCGGGATACAGATAAGGAACAGTGCCGTTCTTACGGACTTCGGTCAGACGCATTGCAAGCTTCTGAGCAAGAGAAATAGGCATAGGCATAAGTTCCTCTGTCTCATCACAGGCAAAGCCGAACATCATACCCTGGTCACCAGCACCAAGCTGATTCATTGTGTCTGCCTCACCGTCTTTGAGTTCAAGGGAGTTGTCAACACCCATTGCAATATCAGCAGACTGCTTGTCGATAAGAACGTTTACTGTGCAGGTTTTTCCGTCAAAACCGCAAGCATCATTGTCATAACCGATATCGCAGGCAACCTGACGGGCAATAGCCTCGAAATCAACCTCTGCGTTTGCAGAAATCTCACCCATAATGCCGATGTAATCTGTTGTTGCTGATGTTTCACAAGCAACGTGAGCAGTATTATCCTGCTCAAAAATAGCGTCAAGGACTGCGTCAGAAATCTGGTCGCAGACTTTGTCGGGATGTCCCTCTGTTACGGACTCTGATGTAAAAAGATATCTTGCCATAATAAAAACTCCTTCCATTTTCTTAAATTCCTGCCGACAAAAACCGACAGTAAAAAAACCGCCGTCGGAGTCCGACAGCGGTCTGAAAACTCATCTTTCGGAATTCCGCAGGATTTGGCACCTTACAAATGCAGGTTGCCGGACTTCACAGGGCCTGTTCCCTCAGTCACTCTTGATAAGCGATTATTAAATTTACAATGTTATTATAACACCCGAAAGCAAAAAGTCAAGTGTTTTATCTTTCCTCTCGGAAATAAGGCAGACCCAGATGTGCAGGGGGCTGATGCTCACGCTTTTTACGCATACTTGTGAATACAAGCACGATGATTGTAACAACGTAAGGAAGCATCTTGAAAAGTTCCTGAGTTTCAACGCCGAGACCTACAGCATAGGTGTTTGCATTGAACAATGCACCAAAGAGGAATGCACCAACAATTGCCATATGGGGTTTCCACAGTGCAAAGATAACCAGTGCAATTGCCATCCAGCCTCTGTCACCGAAGGCATCGTTTGACCAGCTGCCGTTTGCATAAGCCATAACGTACTGGAGACCGCCAAGACCTGCAATACCTGATCCGATGCAGGTTGCAATATACTTATACTTAGTAACATTGATGCCTGCTGCGTCTGCAGTTGCAGGGCTCTCGCCCACTGCTCTGAGATTAAGACCTACTCTGGTCTTTGTGAGCACTATAGAAGCAATGATTGCAATGATGATTGCAAAGTATGTGAGGAAGTCAAAGGAAAGGAAAAGTTCACCAAACCAACCGAGGTCATCTGCAAAAGGTAGCTTTGTGCAGAAGAAACGGCTTGTCTTTGTAAGTGCAACGGAGGGCATATCACTGTCAACAAGTTTGATGAGTGATGCACCGAAAAAGTTACCGAGACCGATACCGAAAGTGGTAATAGCAAGACCTGTAACGTTCTGGTTTGCTCTGAGGGTTACGGTGAAGAAACTGTAGATAAAGCCCATAAGCACAGAGCCTAAGATACAGCAGATAAGAGGAATGAACACTGCAAGAAAAGCATTCATATTTGCTATGTCGTTACCGCAGGCGTTCTCGTAAAGGAAAGAGCCTGTTACACCGCTGATTGCGCCAACGTACATAATACCGGGAATACCGAGGTTCAGGTGACCTGACTTTTCTGTCAGAATTTCGCCTGTAGCACCATACAGCATAGGAACGCCAATGAGGATTGCTCTGACAATATAAGAGATCATGCCTTAACCTCCTTTTTTGAATGACGGAATTTCACTGAATAACGGATAAAGAACTCACAGCCTACAACAAAGAGGATAACGATACCAACTGTGATATCAGCAAAGGAGGAATTAAGTCCGCAGGTGTCAGCAACCTTGGCAGAGCCTAAATTCAGGAAGATAACAAGGGCAGACATAATCACCATAATAAAGGGATTGAACTGACCAAGCCAGGATACCATAATGGCTGTGAATCCCTGACCGCCTACTGTGTTGGGGTCGATGGAATGGTTTGTACCTGAAACCAGAAGCATACCTACAATACCGCACAGAGCACCTGAAACGATCATTGTACGGATAACAACCTTTTTAACGTTGATACCGATATAGCGGGCTGTGTTCTGGCTTTCACCTACAACTGAAATCTCATAGCCGTGCTTTGAGTAGTTCATATAGATGTACATAAGGATTGTGATAACAAGAACAATGATAACATTCAGTGCATACTTGTTATCGCCCAGAGTAGGAAGATTACCGTAAGCAACGGGGTTAATCTTGTTGGAGCCGCCACCCTCAATGTAAAGGTAATACTTGATAATCTGTGTGGCAACATAGTTCATCATAAGTGTGAACAGAGTTTCGTTTGTGTTGTACTGAGCCTTGAATACAGCAGGAATAAGTCCCCACACTGCACCTGCAAGTATACTTGTAACAATAATCACAAGTATCAGCACAGGATAAGGAAGCTTATCTCCAAGTTCAATCATACAGATCATTGATGCAAGTCCGCCCATAAGAGCCTGTCCCTCTGCACCGCAGTTCCAGAACTTCATCTTGAACGCAGGTGTTACTGCAAGGGAAAGACCAAGGAGGATTGCGGTTTTCTGGAGGAACTTCCACAGCATAACTGTGGAGCCTGAGCCCAGTTTGCCAAATGTTCCCTTGAACATCGTCTGGTAGATTGTGAAGAAGTTCTCCTTTGTAAGGAGCATAGAGATAACGCCTACAAGGAGCAGGGCTATTACAATAGCGGCAATACGCACAAGCCAAGCCTGCCACCATTTCATATCGTCACGTTTTACAAGGTGAAACAGAGGCTCGTGACTGTGTTTTTTCATTTTGTTATCACTCATTGCTGTTTCCCTCGCTTTCATCTATGGTCTTGGTCATAAGGATACCAAGTTCTTCCTTGGTGGCAGTTCTGCCATCAACGATACCTGTGATTCTGCCTGAACCGATAACCATAATTCTGTCACAGAGTTCTGTGAGAACGTCAAGGTCTTCACCAACAAAGATAACTGCAACGCCCTTTGCCTTCTGCTCGTTGAGCAGGTTATATATTGTATAGGAAGAGTTGATATCAAGACCACGTACAGGGTATGCAACCATAAGCACCTTGGGGGACGCTGCAATCTCACGGCCTACAAGAACTTTCTGGATATTACCGCCTGAAAGCTGTCTGACGGGAGTTGAAACACCGGGGGTTACAACCTCAAGGTCGTGGACAATCTTCTCCGCCAGAGTCTTGGGAGCCTTACGCTCAAGGAAGATAGATTTGCCCTTACGATAACTTCTCAGCATCATATTGTCTGTGATATCCATATTGGCAACAAGACCCATACCAAGTCTGTCCTCAGGAACGAAGGAAAGACGAACACCCAGTTCACGGATTTGTCTGGGAGTTTTGTCACGGAGATTCTCTACTTTACCTGTTTTGGGGTTAATGTACGTAATCTCACCGGAGGAAACCTTCTGAAGGCCTGCGATAGATTCAAGGAGTTCACGCTGACCGCTGCCAGCAATACCTGCAACACCAAGGATTTCTCCGCCACGGAGTGTGAAGGAAACCTTGCTCAAAAGTTTAACGCCTGTTCTGTCCACACACTCAAGGTCTTTTACGATGAGTCGGTCAACAGGGTCTTTGGGTTCGGTACGCTCAATATTGAGAGAAATCTTCTTACCTACCATCATTTCGGTAAGTTCCTGCTCTGAGGTTTCGCAGGTGTTTACTGAGCCGATATACTCGCCCTTACGAAGTACAGCAACTCTGTCGGAAAGCGCCATAACCTCGTTGAGTTTATGAGTGATGATGATAATGGACTTGCCTGCCTCGCGCATACGGCGGAGAACATCAAAGAGTTTCTGAATCTCCTGAGGAGTCAGAACTGCTGTGGGCTCGTCAAGAATCAGGATATCTGCACCACGGTAGAGTACCTTTACAATTTCAACAGTCTGCTTTTCTGAAACAGACATGGTGTAAATCTTCTTTTCAGGATCGAGGTCAAAACCGAATTTATCACATATTTCACGAATTTTTTCTGTGGATTTCTTCAGGTTGTACTTGCCGTCTTCAATGCCGAGAACAATATTCTCAGCAGCAGTGAAAACATCTACAAGTTTGAAGTGCTGATGAATCATACCGATTTTGAAGGTAAAAGCATCTTTGGGAGAAGCAATAACCGCCTCCTTGCCGTCTACAAGAATCTGACCTTCATCGGGGAAATAAATACCCGAAATCATATTCATCAGAGTTGTTTTACCTGAGCCGTTTTCACCAAGGATTGAGAGAATCTCACCACGGTATGCGGTCAGGCTTACGTTTTTGTTAGCAACTACTTTACCAAAGGTTTTGGTAATATTCTTAAGTTCGATTGCCGCCTGTTTAGCCACTACACATCCTCCTTCTGATAGTTCTGAAGAAAACCTTATAAACTCATAAGACTTTATTCAGAACTACCCTATATGGGCGAAGCGGGGCTAAGAAGCCCCGCCTCTGATATAGATTTAAATATTAGCCGTAGTTCTCGTCGAGAAGTGTGATACCGTCGATTCTGAGGTCGAAGTAAGGAGCACTTCTGAGTGAAGACTCTGCAAATACACCGTCAACGATAGCCTCTGTGTCAGGTGTGAATGCTGCGTCTGTGTCAACGTCTGCAAGGTAAGATGTAACAGCCTGGCCACCTACTGTGAAGTTAGCTGTATCAAATACCTTGATTGTGCCGTCAAGGAGCTGGCCCTTAACTTCTTCAATCTTCTCTGCTGTACCCTCTGCTGCAGCTGCTGTGTTTACATCTGTAAGAACAACAGAGCCTGTTTCGATTGTACCTGTCCAGTCTGTATCGATTTCCTTACCATTCTGAACGCACTCGATCATATACTTGAAGTAAGGAGTCCAGTCAATTCTGGAAGAAACGATGAATGTGTTGGGGCAAGCAGCAACTGTGGAACCGTTGTAGGAAACGTTGGGAACGCCTGCGTTCTCACAAGCTGTGGG
>JAZQHL010000012.1:0-13190 GCA_045540595.1 Ruminococcus sp. | reverse complement strand
ACCGGGAATTACGAAATCGATCTCATCAGGATCACAGTTTGTATCAACAATAGCAACTACGGGGATACCGAGTTTCTTTGCTTCTGCAACAGCGATCTTCTCTTTTCTGGGGTCTACGATGAAGAGTGCACCGGGCATCTTCTCCATATCCTCGATACCGCCGAGGAACTTCTCGAGTTTCTCGATCTCGAGCTTGTGCTTGATAACTTCCTTCTTGGGAAGGAGATCAAATGTACCGTCTGCTTCCATAGCACGGAGCTGCTTGAGTCTGCCGATTCTGCGACGGATTGTTGTGAAGTTTGTGAGCATACCGCCCAGCCAACGTGCGTTTACGTAGTATGCGCCTGCACGCTCAGCCTCTTCCTTCACGCTGTCCATAGCCTGCTTCTTTGTACCAACGAAGAGAACGGACTTGCCTTCTGTAGAGATGTCACGAATGAAGTTGTAAGCTTCTTCGAGCTTCTTAACGGTCTTCTGCAGGTCGATGATGTAGATACCGTTTCTTTCTGTGAAGATGTACTCAGCCATCTTGGGGTTCCATCTTCTGGTCTGGTGACCAAAGTGTACGCCAGCTTCGAGGAGCTGTTTCATAGATACTACTGACATGTTTATTCCTCCTAAGGTTAAACCTCCGACGGACTTTTGGATTTTGTCTTTTGAAAATATCTGCAATCAGATACACCTGTAAGACAAGCCCATCGTGCGTAGTGCCTCAAAATAATATCAAAAAGTCCAGTGTTTGTCAAGGGTTTTTAATGTTTTTTCTACTTAAATTTTATGTAGTTATAAATACATATAAAATATAGTTATATAGCATTGAATCAGTTGTATAAAAACACAAAAAGCAGCCGCATAAGCGACTGCTTTATGATTACCATCTGTCAAAGAATCTGTGACTGTTGTGTGCAACTACGAACTCCTGTGACTCGTGGAATCCGCTTGTGCAAAGTGCAGGAGCATAGAAATAGATAATGTTATGCTGAACTGCTGCGCCACCCTGGTCGAAAATGAAGCTTACTGCATCAAGAGCGTCCTGGTTGGGAGTGTTGTACAGAGAACCGTAATAGCCCATGCCTGTTCTTACAGCTTCAACGGACTTGTAACCATCAGAAATCATGGTGTCTCTGATAGCCTGAGCTACGAGACAGCAGCCAATAAAACCTTCGCCGCCTGCCTCTCCCATTACGAGTCGCTCAAGAATGTCTCTGTCGTACTCTGAAAGTGATACGGAATAGCTTACATAGTTTGTATCAGGGTTAGCAATATCAAGAAGATACTTACCGTTTGTAGAAACAGTAGCCGCAGGCTGCTTTGTTTTAGCTGCCTTCTCTGCCTTCTCGATTACTTTAGCTGTCTTTTCAGCAGTCTGCTTTGCATCATCAAAGCTCTTTGCTTTTTCTGTTGTAGCAGAATCCTGCTTGTTGGAAAGCTTCTGATCATCTGTGTAAGACTTAGTTACGCGTGTGATAGTTGATTCGGTTGTGCTGTTTGTACCTGTGATTGTCTGTGCACTTGCAAAGAACACGGCACAAGGTACAATGATGATTGTCAGAATGAGAGAAAGCGATACTACAGCAGCCAACCTTTTGAATGTTTTAATCAAAAATTTGTCCTCCTTATTTCCGGGTACAGCAACGAGTGAAAATTACGTTGTTGTGTTGAGTTTCTAATATAGATTGGAAAACCCGTTCACAGTACCCTTGGACAACTCAGCCGAAAATCTCACTCGACAGGAAGGCTCCAAGGTTCCTTAAGGCGGAATCGTAAATTTTGGACATCCATGCCGATTTTCGAAAGCGTTGTTTTTAAGCGGTAATATTTGCTTAATCACACAATCTCAGGTGATATTAAAGCATATAATTCTGAATTTTGCAAAAGTTACAAATCAAAATTATTATTCCACACAAGAATATTAAAGCGTTCTTTATTCTTATATAGAACTATTCTTCGTTATATTGTACAAAATCTCTGTAACATTTTCGTCACTGTTGCTTAATGGCACAAAATTTTGACCTGTGCACACTAAACAAAGGACTTAGGGATACGATTCTTTTTTTGGTGAAATTTCATATTACAGGACACAAGAATGGTATCTTCTCCGATGAGCTGGATATCTGACCAAGGTATGATTACATCGTCATTTCTGCCTAAAAGACCGAACAAACGCGGTCTGCCGAACACTATGACTGCTCTGACCTGAGAGGTTACAGTGTCCACTTCCACATCATCAACATAACCGATTCTGCAACCATCGCTACTGTTGATCACTTCTTTATGTCTGAGTTCAACTATTCTGCAAACCATACTTTGTCCCCCATTGAATATTACTGTTACTATTATATTGTTTTATGTATTAATGTATTCCTTCTTTCTTCTTAAGAATATGTATTATAAAGATATTCTTTTATTGTATCTATTGAAAATTTAATTACTTATGATAAAATATATATGTTTGGAGGTATGTGTATGCTTACTATTATAAAAAACAAACCTGTAGTTAAAGAAAAATCAAACGCTTATGTTATTGCTGTTGTAATTCTATCATTACTATCTCTTACACTGCTGTTTTTACCTGTTATCGTTAATATTATGAACGGTTTTTCCACAGTAAACGGCGCCGATGATAAGATTTATTATTTACTAAGAGGTTTGTTCGGTATTTCTATAGCAATCGGTGCAGGTATATTTGCAGTAAAAAAAGATGTCGCTATAGCTGCTGTACCATGCTTTGTTGGTTTTATTACTGTATTATTTCCCTTATATGACAGTATTGCTTCTCTTGTTAAAGCACACAAAGTTGCACAGCAGTTGTCAATGAGTGTGGGATATGGTCCTTACCTTATTAATATTGGTGAATATCTGCTCTTTACTCTTCTGTGTATTTTTACCTTTCTTTACTCAATAGGAATGTTCAAGAACACTCTGATTATCACTTTGATTTCAGTTATTTCATCTATGGCAAGTCTTTTCACAGTTATTGATAAATTCATTACTTACGATATTTCTACATACGAGATACTTTGCTTTGCATACGTTGTATTTGTAACTCTTATTCCCCTGGTATTAATTCTCGCCTGTGATCCCATTATTAAGAAAAATACTAAAGCAAGATATAAAGCGAGGAGAATGAGATAATGAAGATTGTAAGAAATGCTGTACTCAGAAATGACAACAAGATTACTATAGCAATGTTAATTACAGCGATTTTTATGTTGTTACTTTCTATTGTAAATATTTCACTGGACTTTGCAGGAGATACGCCTGCACTTGCCATATCAATTATGAACAGTTGGGCGTTGCCTGTATCCGTTATCCCTATTACCTGGGGAATCTGCACAGCAATGCTTATGAAAACAAAAAAGGTTATGTTTTCTAAATTTCCTGCTTACATAATTTGTTGCCTCGTTCTGATTGCTATGATTATTTTGTTTATTGCTGCCGGTGATAAATACTTTGTGTATAAGGTAATGGGGTTTGCTGTTGCTGTGCTTCTGGTTTATCCTTTTGTTATTGCAACACTTACCATTGAAGGCAGAATGTATAATCGTGTGTTTGCCACAATCTTCAGTGGTATATTACTTGTACTTTCTCTGGCAGGTGCAATTGCAATATGTGTTATTCTTAAATCCATAATGCTAAGCACTCTTATTCCTGCACTTGTATATATTGAATTGATTCTGAACGTTCTTTGTTACAACCTTGAAAAACCTACCAAAACAAGTGAGAACAGAAAAAACATAATTACTCATTGATGCAAAAACTCCTGCACAAAAATGTGCAGGAGTTTTATATTTATAATTATCGTACAATAAGAAGTGAAAAATTATTTTCAAGCATTGAACGGGTTACGTTTGTAAAACTTGTATCTGTAAGATCAATTACAACGTAATTCTCAATTGACTTGGCATATTTGATAGTCATCGTTTTGTTGCATTCAAGTTCTTTTCTTCTGGTATCAACCATATTCTTTGCTTTCCTTGGGGTTTCAAAATCATATATATAAACCATATGCTCTATGCTTCCATTATCAGCAAAATAAACAACCCATACATAAGCATCGTAGTAATTAATTACAAGTCTATCATCGTTGGTAACAAGATTCTCAATATCTTCTATTGTAGTAATGTTATTGATATATAGACTTTCATCGTTTTCTTTGCCTGAAACATCAAAGTTATTGCCTGTAGAAGTGCAGGCGGATGATCCGAAAGCAAGAAAGATAACTGAAAGAACTATTATCAGACAGAATGCAGATTTACTGTTTTTCATAGTCTTCACCCAATTTATAGAAGGAATATATTTTAACACCACAACAGATTGTGGCAGTATCGTTAAATAAGAGCAAAACACCCGAAAAAGCCCTTGAACACTGAGTTTTTTCAGATTAATACTTTATTGTATACAAGAGTTTAGCATCACTTATAAGGATTTTCAAACAACAATATTGTAATAAAGAATGACGGCTATGTAATAAACATAACCGTCATTTTTCGTTGTGTCTGATAAATGATTAATAACCGTGTGCTTTCTTGAGAACCATATCCTTTACTTTCATAAGTCTGGTCTGGGTTGCACGTTCGTTTTCATCAAGTTTCATTGTAATGTATCTGATTTTTTCACGGGTTTCAGGAATCATTACATGTTCAAGAGCGTTTACTCTACGTCTTGTTTTCTCAATCTCTGCCGAAAGAAGCTGACAGGATTTCTCGATCTCTGCAAGTCTGAGCATATCGGGCAAAACTGCAGAAAGAGAACGCACAGCATCATCAAGGTCTGAGGATGTGAATGCAAGACCGTAACTGTAGATATCGTTTTCATCAGGTGTACGGGTTTTAACAGTATACACAGGGATGTCAACACTCATAACATTGCTGTATGAAACATCAAGATATACTTCCTGCTTGGAGGCAAGGAGTGCAGTTGACAAGGTCTGAGGAGTCATAGACGCACTTGCAAGTACAAAGTTGCTGTTTGCCTGCATAATCGCTTTTTCAACCTTTTCTCTCAGTTCCCTGTTAAGACGTGCCATATCAAGGAAACGTCTCATAAGCTCATCACGTTTATCCTTAAGAAGTTTATGTCCGCGAACAGCAGTGGCAAGTTTTTTCTTAAGGCGAGTAAGCTCCATTCTGGTTGGATTGATTTGTGTTGAAGCCATTTACATCACCAATCACTTTTTATCGTAATACATATCAAGGTATTTATCATCAATACGTTTAAGCTCTGAACGAGGAAGAATACGAAGAAGTTCCCAACCAAGGTCGAGGGTTTCTTCTATACTTCTGTCGGTCGTATAACCCTGAGAAACATATCTGTTCTCAAACTCTTCTGCAAATTTTGCATAGAGTTTATCTATATCGGTGAGGGCTGCTTCACCAAGGATAACCATAAGTTCCTTGGCATCTTTGCCTCTTGCATAGGCAGAGAAAAGCTGGTTCATTGTGTTGGAGTGGTCAGCACGGGTTTTACCCTCTCCTATTCCCTTATCTTTAAGTCTTGAAAGTGAAGGAAGAACATCAACAGGAGGAGTTATACCCTTTCTGTAAAGTTCACGGGAAAGAATAATCTGTCCCTCTGTGATATAACCTGTAAGGTCAGGAATGGGATGAGTTTTATCGTCTTCAGGCATTGTGAGAATGGGAATCAAAGTAATGGAACCATTCTTTCCTTTCTGTCTGCCTGCTCGTTCATAAAGGCTTGCAAGGTCGGTATACATATATCCCGGATAACCACGTCTGCCGGGTACTTCCTTACGGGCAGCAGATACCTCACGAAGTGCATCTGCGTAGTTTGTGATATCCGTAAGAATTACAAGCACATGCATTTCTTCTTCAAAGGCAAGATACTCAGCAGCGGTAAGAGCCATTCGGGGAGTAGAAATTCTTTCGATGGCAGGGTCGTTTGCCAGATTCATAAACATTACTGTTCTGTCAATTGCACCTGTTTCACGGAAACTTTCCACGAAAAAGTTTGACTCTTCAAAAGTAATACCCATTGCAGCGAACACAACAGCAAAAGGCTCGGAAACACCACGGACTTTTGCCTGACGGGCAATCTGAGCAGCAAGATTTGAATGTGGAAGTCCTGAAGCGGAAAAGATAGGAAGTTTCTGACCACGTACAAGAGTGTTAAGTCCGTCAATGGCAGAGATGCCTGTCTGAATAAACTCCTGAGGGTAATTTCTTGCGGCAGGATTCATAGGAAGTCCGTTGATATCCAGTCTTTTAACAGGAAGGATTTCGGGACCGCCGTCAATGGGACGGCCCATACCGTCAAAAACTCTTGAGAGCATATCGTGTGAAACAGCAAGTTCCATACTTCTGCCAAGAAAGCGGACTTTTGAATCTGAAAGATTAATACCTGCAGCAGAATCAAAAAGCTGTACTAAAGCATCTGTGCCGTTAATCTCAAGAACTTTGCAACGGCGGATTTCACCTGATGCAAGTTCAATCTCGCCAAGTTCGTTATAGCTTACTCCCTCAACGCCCTGCACAAGCATAAGAGGACCTGCTACTTCCTGTATAGTTCTGTATTCTCTTGGCATATCAGTCCTCTCCTTTGCTTAAAATTTCTGAAACTTCTTTATTGAGTTCAGACATTACAACATCAAATTGTCTGTGAATATCCGAAACAGGAACATACTTGAATCTACCGATGCTTTCACGGACATTCATATTAACAAGGGCATTGATATCTGCACCCTCAGAAAGAGCATTCATAGATTCATCGAAGAATGTTAGAATCAGTTCCATCATCATAAACTGCTTTTCAAGAGGTGTGTATGTGTCAACATCATGGAAAGCGTTCTGATGGAGGAAATCTTCACGAATAGAACGGGCAGCCTCAAGACGAAGTCTGTCGTGAGAAGACAGTGCATCCATACCAACAAGTTTTACAATTTCTTCAAGTTCAGCTTCTTCCTGCAGAAGTTGCATAAGTCTGCCTCTGTATTTCATCCATCTTGCTGATACATTCTCATCAAACCAACTGCCCAGTGAATCGGTATATAGTGAATAACTTGTAAGCCAGTTAAGGGCAGGAAAATGACGTTTATAAGCAAGCGATGAATCAAGTCCCCAGAATACTTTTACTATACGAAGGGTTGCCTGAGAAACAGGCTCTGAAATATCACCGCCCGGAGGAGAAACAGCACCGATAACAGACAAAGTACCGATACGTTCATCTGAGCATAAGGTCTGCACCTTACCTGCACGTTCATAGAACTGAGCAAGTCTTGAGCCCAGATATGCAGGATAACCTTCTTCACCTGGCATTTCTTCAAGACGACCTGACATTTCTCTGAGGGCTTCTGCCCATCTTGATGTCGAATCCGCCATAAGTGCTACGGAATAACCCATATCACGGAAATACTCAGCTATAGTGATACCTGTATATATTGATGCCTCACGGGCAGCAACAGGCATATCTGAAGTATTTGCAATAAGAACTGTACGCTCCATAAGGGATTTGCCTGTTTTGGGATCGATGAGTTCGGGGAACTCGTTGAGTACATCTGTCATTTCGTTGCCGCGTTCTCCGCAACCGATGTAAACTACAATATCAGCTTCAGCCCATTTTGCAAGCTGATGCTGAACAACTGTTTTACCTGAGCCGAAAGGACCCGGTACAGCGGCAACGCCGCCTTTGGTTATGGGAAACAAAGTGTCAATTACTCGCTGACCTGTAACAAGAGGCTCATTGGGAGAAAGTTTTCTTTTATAAGGACGCTGAACACGGACAGGCCATTTCTGCATAAGAGTAAGTTCCTGCTCTTTACCATTTGCAAGAGTGAGAACTGCTACGGTTTCATCAACAGTAAATTCACCTGAAGAGATGGTTTTGATAACACCTTCTGTACGTGCAGGAACAAGAATCTTATGAAGAACAACATCGGTTTCCTGAACAGTTCCGATTACATCTCCGCCAACAACCTTGTCTCCCGCTTTTACAGCAGCTGTGAAGTTCCATTTTTTACTTCTGGAAAGTGAAGGTACCTCAACTCCTCGCTCAAGGCTGTTGCCAGATATCTTCATAATATCTTCCAGCGGTCTCTGGATACCGTCATAAATATTGGAGATAAGACCGGGACCTAATTCAACAGACAAGGGTGCACCTGTGGTTTCAACAGGCTCTCCCGGTGCAAGTCCTGAAGTCTCCTCATAAACCTGAATGGATGCAGCGTCGCCGTGCATCTCGATAATCTCACCTATAAGTCTTTGATTTGATACTCGCACAACGTCAAAAAGATTTGCGTCACGCATATTATCAGCAATAACAAGAGGACCTGCTATTTTTCTGATAGTACCACTCATATAGAATCATCCTTTCGTGGATAATGTAACATCTTTAATTATTGAATATTATGTCTGAGCCAACGGCTTTTTCTACAGATTTTTTCACCTGTGCTATTCCCTGCCCTGTGTTACCTTTGATACCGGGAATAAGAATAATTGCAGGAGAAGGCTGAAAACTGAATTTTTCAATTTCAGAAGAAAGGCCTTCAGCCAGTTGCTCGGTAATGTATATTACAGCATACCTACCATCGGTAAGACTTTTAAACACAGGAGCTGCATCCTTTGCATTATGGGCATAATAAACGTCAAGTCCAAGGGCGGCAAAGCCGTATATGCTGTCTCTGTCGCCAATAACTGCAACTTTATACATACAGTTCCCTTATCCTTTCTCTGATAATACTGTCAGGCAATGAATTGATTTTTGCTGTCATAATTATTCTGACTGCTTTTATCTCTGTCTGCTTTGCAATGATATATGCTACCAAGGGACCGATTGAAAAAGGATCGGATTTTTGGGAACGCATAAGTTCCATAATATAATTATCACACCATTTTTCAAAGGCAGACAAGGATTCTTTAATATATGCAACAGCATTTTTATAATTCGTTGAAGATAGATAAGAGCAGATTTCATCAAACCCCTTCACTGCTGATGCAGCGAGAAGCCTGATATTGAGTGTGTCGCACTGAGCCATTGACTGCAGAATAAACTCTGAGGATTTCCTCAGTTGACAACCTCTGACTGCGATTTTTATATTACCTGATGCCACAAACAATTCACAGTAATTTCTGATGAGTTCGTTTGAAGAGGATTTGCCCAGTGAATACACGCGATCAAGGCAGGCTTTATCGATAATAACATCACAAAGTTGACCGTCGCCTGTACGAAGAAGTGTGTTCATTGCATTCTCAGCAACTGACGAAAGGAACTCAGGAAGTTCTTTATACTCTTTATTTTTCACAGCATTGTATATTAATACGGGATCACATACAGCGCCTGAAAGAAACATATCATAGGGTGTGCAATCAGTAAAAACTGCTTTAACAGATGCTTTCAGGTTATGAAAATCGTTCTGTACACGCAGAAAATCAAAAGACGACAGATCCCCTGTGAGTTCTTTCATAAGTTTCCATAAGTTTTCTTGTTCAGATGTCAGAATATCTGATGCTGTATCACCAGAAGAAGCACCCCAACCGTTATCACGCAGATAACGTTCAATGCTCTGTGCATCCTTCATGGAAATCATCTGCTCTATGTTCTTTGATGAAAACAACTTGCCCTCTTTGCAACGGATTCGGGCTACCGCATAAATGAATTCATCTTTCTGAATATTCATGCGTTACGCCTCCTTTATGCAAATAAGATTTTTGAGACTTCATCACAGAAGATTTCGTTATTAGCAGAAAACAGCGAACCGAAAGAACAATTAACTTCAATTCCACCATATGTGAGAATGAAGCCGCCATCAATTTCTGCTGTTTCCTTCTGCAAAGAGAGTGTGCCCTTACAGTAACTGTTAATAGTTTTGAGGAAACCAGAGGGTAGTCTGTCATAATCTTTCTTTGAAAATGAAATGTAGCCGTCTCTGTTTTCACTGTACTTTGAAATCATTTTACAGATTAAATCAAAATACTCATCAGAAGGTAACCCGCACAGATACTGACGGGCATTTTCAAGAGAAGATGCAATGATATCCTGCTTTGCTCTGAGAATTACTGAGCGTGAATCAAGGTCTGCTGATGATTCTGCACGGGATATGATGTCACACTTTGCTTTGTGGGCTTTTGATTCACCCTCGGAAAGTATTTCTGCAGCTTTTTTCTCAGCCTGAGCAATGATAGTGTCACACTGTGCCAGAGTCTTTTGCTTTATATCTGCACAGACGCTGTCAGAATCAGCTTTAATCTGTGCAAGGATTTTATCTAAACCAGTCATAATGATACTCCTTGAAAGGATTTATCGTAATCAGATTGCTAAAACCTTGATGCCGTTGATTGCAAGGATTGAAATAAGCAGAGCAAGAATAGCATAGGTCTCTACCATTGCAGGAATGATAAGAGCTTTACCCATCTGATCAGGCTTTTTTGATACTGTGTTGATACCTGCAACAGAGCACTTACCCTGATGAACAGCAGAGAAAAGACCTGAGAAAGCAATAGGAAGGGTTGCTGCAAGATAAAGAGCACCCTTGGCAACTGATATATCACCCACAGGGTCACCGATAACACCTACAGCCTGAAGTGTAAGGAAGGCTACCAGAAGACCGTAGATACCCTGAGTCGCAGGAAGAAGCATAAGAATAAGAACTTTTGAAAACAGTGAAGGCTCCTCTGAAAGCACACCGGCGGCCGCCACGCCAGCTTTACCTACACCGATTGATGAGCCGATACCTGCCATAAAAGTAGCAAATGCTGCGCCTAAGATTGCAAGAAATAAACCTGACATAATTAAATATCCTCCTTGATATTATAATACTTTGTTTTGACTGCAAAAGGTCTGAACTCTCTTCCGCCTCCTTCGTAGAATTTTCCGAAGAATTCTACGAACTGCAGTCTGTTTGTATGCACATATGCACCAAGTGCATTGATACCGATATTAAGAAGATGACCTACAAGGAAAACGAGCGTGAAAGCGATCACACCAATGACTCCCGAACCAAACATAGAACCAAGCTGGTTGAAAACCTGTGCCACAACACCTGTGGCAAGTCCTAACGCAAGAAGACGGGAATAAGATAGAATATCTGAAAGATAACTTGTTACACCGTAAAGATTGTAGGCACCTTTTATGAGTCGTTTGATCGGGTTGCGATTTCTGGCACTGCAGAAAAGAATTATCACAGCACCGACTAATGCCATAACACCACCGATAGTAAGCCACACAGGCGGCAACCTGAATCCTGCCATGGATGCAAGCATTTCTGTGGAAAGAAGTGCAAAAACCGCACCGCCAACAAGAAGAATCCAGGACAAATCATCAAATATGGCATAAAGCCATTTGCCGTTTCTGATGTAATTCACAGCCTGAAGAATAAGACCGGAAAACAGGTGTATGATTCCAAGCAGGAAAGAAAACATAAGAAGTTTGGTAGGGCCTGCACCTTCGGTGGGATTGAACCATATAGGTGTGGTGATGCCGGGGATAACAGGCGGAGCTTTACCGAAGAAAGTATTGCTGATGACGGTTACCGCATCACCAAAGAAACTACCGAACATAAGTCCCCAGAACAAAGTTGAGATTCCGCACCAGAAGAACATCTTCATTGAACGTTTAAGCCCGGGTTCCATATTCTTGAAAAGTCTGAGAGCTATAAAACACGCAAGTGACATCACAAGTCCGTAACCTGCATCAGAAAACATCATTCCGAAGAAAATGTAATAAAACAGTGCCATAATTCCTGTTGGGTCAAGTTCTTTTCTGTGGGGAGCACTGTAGGAAAGCAATACACCTTCAACAGGCTCTGTGAACTTGCTGTTACTGAGAACAACAGGAACATCGTCACCTTCTACATCTTCAAGTTCAACTTCAGCCTCAAAATGTTCAATCAGATAATTTGATATTTTTTCTGAATCTCTCTTTGGAATGTAACCTGTCATTACAAAGGTGTGCGGTGAATATGACAGGTTATCAACCTGCACATACTGATCAGCCTTCATAGTGAAATAATCTTCAAAGAATCTAAGATCGTCTATCTTATCCTTTTGCTGAATAATTCGGGATTTATAGTCTTCTGAAAGTTTTTCTCTACGTTTGATTTTTTCTCTGAGTTCCTTGATTGTATCACGTGGTGAAAGTACAGTTGTAAAAGCAGGAAGAATAAAACCTTGCTTTCTAAGAGCATCGTTGAGTCTTTCAGCCTGAGAGTTCACACAAACAAAGAAAACGCAAGTCTGATGCTCATCTGCAGAAATAATCTCAATATCAAACAACTCCAGTTCAGGGTCTGATTCTGATATACCAAGACGAATACTTTCAAGTGACCTGTGCTCAGGAAAAGAACCGAGAACTGTGGTAGTTGAAGAAGTTGAACAACTTTTCAAAGGAATGTCAAGATTCTCCCAAGGGAGGAGGCTTTGAATTCTACTTTCATAGGATACAACTTTCGCTTTATTTTCAATTATCTTTTTATTATCACGGATAATACCGTAAGCAACATTCAATATTTTGGCGTAATCTTCGGTTTTGTTGTAATAGTCCTCTTTGCTAAGCGGTTTACGACCTTCCAGTGAAGATAGCATTGACTTTTTGTACTTTACAAAAACCGATAGAATATCGGCTGCAGTTTTTACGGTGTTTGCGTTTCTTCTGTACGATGCCTGCTGTGCCGAAGTGTCTTCACAGTAGAAGACACTGTCTGAAACATCGAGCTGTTCGATTTCCATAACACCCATTCTCTGCAATGCCTCAAGCACATTTTTGCAGTGCTTGTTGAGAGCGTAAATATTGATTCGTTGCATCTGAAGTATTGCCATAGCAATTCACCTCAAAACACAAATATTAATCAAACAATCAGTTGTAATATTCTTTCGTTAATAATCTGTTGTTTTTCTGAAGAAGATTTTCTGAGTTCGTCAGATAAAAGCAACGCACTGTTATGGGCAGAGACTTTAATTTCGTCTGCTTGCTTGCGTGCTCTGTCCGATGTGTTTTCTACACTTGCGCAAACCTTTTCCTCAGCTTCTGCAATTATTGCATCAGCTGTCTCGTGAGCTTTCTGAACTGCCTGACGGGATTCAGCTTGTGCAGTTTCGATTTCTTTCTGAGCGCTGAGTTCAGCATCACGGATAGCGTCAATTGCCTGTAAAGCCATACCAGAAACTTCCTTTCCATATAATATTACTTTAATATTTTACTCTTATGAATTATCAGAGTCAATAATTATATTAAAAACACCC
>JAZQHL010000011.1:0-44920 GCA_045540595.1 Ruminococcus sp. | reverse complement strand
TACCATCTCAACAGTATTAACAAATGTTACATTTGAGACGTCATTCTCAACAACAGGAATATAGGAGGATGCTGTACAGGAAACCATATGGTCCTGCAGTACAGGCATATTATCTATTAACTTATTATCAAGATACGTTGTTACACCCTTTACATAACAGGGATCATAAATTTCTGTAACTGTGTACTTATAGTCAACACGAAGATCCTTGAAAACTGCCTTCTGGCCACTCTTGAGGGTAATAGTGGCACCCTGCTCAACCTTAAGATTAGATGATACAATTGCATTAGTTGTTGTATTAACTATATCATAAGTGTAAGTACCGTCTCTGAGCTCATCGCCCTCATTTGTGTAACCTGTAATAATAAATGTGTAATCAGAATTATCTTCTGCTGTTACATCGTTACCCTTTGCGTCTACTGACTTCTTTTCTACCTCAAAACCTGAGGAAGGAAGTGTTTCCATATTGAAGTAAAGGTCACAGAAGGAACGGGAACCGCCACGCTCAAGATAGAAGAACTTGAGAGTATGTCTTGTGCCGTTTGCAAAGGTGTTACCCTCGAACATCTCCTCGTTGAGAGTTGTACCTGCAAGGATACTGTTGCTGCCCTCAGCACTTGCCTCTTCATAAGCTTCCACAAACTTACCTTTGATTGTGGAGGACTCGGAAGTATCAATACCTACAGCAGGATAACAGGACTCATCTGTGGGATGGGCGATGTTACCTGTTGCAAAGTTGATGGTAGCCATCTGTGCGCCGTGGGTACCTGCAACATTAAGAACCAGAACATTGTCGATGTATACAAGCACATCGTCGTCACCGGTAAAGTTAAATACCATGTCCTGTAAATTGCCGTTCATGTCATAGATCTGACCATTGTTTGCGATTTCAAAGTCAAACTCCATGGTCATACCAAACCAAAGGTTTGTTTCCTGACTGTTTGTGTAGCTTGCACCGTGAGCATCAGCATAGGTTTCATTTAAATATGCAGGAATCTGAGGTGTATCCTGCTGGAATGATGTGTGCTTGGTTGCCTGGTTTGTCGATGTGATTCCGGGCTGAGCAGGATCAACTACAGAACTTGAATAATAGGCATCTGTATCATAATTGCCCTGGATATCCTTATTAGTGACATTGTGACCATAGTTAAAGGGAAGGAAGTTTCTGTTGTAAGAGTTATAGTCACGCAGAGACTTTCTCAGATATCTGTTATTAAAGAGAGAATCTTCGCCATAGGTGTCAATACGGGTACTCTTGATAAGTGTATCATAAATACCGTTGTATGTTTTACCATTCTCACTATAGCTTGTATTTTCGTTATAATAATAATGATAGTAAGGACGGATTACATAGTCATAAATCTGGAATCTCTGTCCCTTAACAGGCTGGTATGAGCCTGTGGCATAGAACTCAGAAGTATCGAAGTAAGCTGCGTTCATGTATGAGCTGTATACCATACCGCCTGTGGCAGCTTCCTTGAACAAGCCTGAACCAAAACTGTCACCTACGTCATAACGTACACTCTGATAATAACCATTATTGTAATTTTCAGCAGTAAGAACGTCATTGCCGTCGCCTGTTACATAAGTCATATCCTTGTCAAACAGGTACTTAAGGCTACCTGAGTCGGAGCCAAAAGCAGGATTGTCGGTAAAATTACCGTACGAACGTCCCCAGTCGTGGTATGTAACATTATTTACATAGGGATAACCTGATGCGTCAAGAGAATTGAGCATCTGAGGTGTTGAATCATACTGAGTGTATCTACCGATTGTCTCTATATCAACAACGTCATTACCCTTTGATGCAACACCATCAACAACATAGTTCTTGTTCCATTCATCCTGATTGAACCAAAGAATGTTGTCATTCTTGGAAGCATCAAAGTTGTTTACGCCTGTTTCTCTGTAAGTTTTTGCCACTTGTGCAATGTAGCTGTTGTTGTTGATGTACTTACCATAGTCAAACAAGGACATCTTGATGTTATCCTGCTTTGCAATTCTGTCAAGTATCAGTGCAGAATCCGCCATCTGGGTTTCATTCATCATCTTGCCCATCTGACCGAAGTAATGGGTATATACATCATCCATTATCGACAGAATAAAACCTGAGTGCTTATTCTGGAGATAGTAGTTGCCGCTCTCATCCTGATAAATATACCAGCGATAATAGTTAGTGTACTGACCGGATGTGTAATCGGCAAGATTGTAGTAGAATCTTGTAGCTAAAAGACCGTTATCCACATCATTCTCGGCAACAGGAAGATCATACTTATAATAGTTATATGATGCACCGTCAAGAGCATATACAGCCTTGGCATCCTCTGCTGTGTGAGTAGCATTGGTCCATGTATTGAAGATCATGTATGAGCCGTCATCCTGGCGTTCAAAATCCCAGAACTGACGAACAGAGAATACCTTGTTGTTCTTTTCGATAAACTCGGGGTAATAGATAGTCTCCTTGGAAGTAGCAGAGTCTGTTTTAAAGCCCTGAGACGTCAAGTACTCTGTAGCGTTTCTATCATAAGTGATTTCATCACTGGGAATTGTCAGGAAGTACTCATTGCCGTCCTTTGTATAGCCGATATATGCGCTGAAGTCGTCTCCTAAGTTAAGAGGCTCACCAAGTTCATCTGCAATATCATCGGATACTGTCTGATTAGTAACGGTAACAGTGATTTTTTCTCTCTTTACAACCTCTGTATCAGTAGGCTCCGCAGTAACAGTAATAACCGCTGTGCCAAGACCAATCGCTGTAAGTGTACCATCAATGTCAACTGAAACTATATTGTTATTAGATGTTTCAAAAGTAACAGTTCTGCCCTTTGTGCTTGTAAGGTACTCGTCTACTGTCTTTATGTCTTCAACATTCAGTGTCATTGAGGATGCATTGATATCCTCATTATAGAGCACGTAGCAAGCAGAGGGAATCCACTTCTGATTCTCGAAATCTCTGCCAAGGAATACAACCTTGTCATCATATACTCTTACATAGAATCCCTGTGTACCTGTCATGTAAACACCGCCCACGCCGGGGTCGATGTTATAATCTGTCCACAGATAGCCTACAGATGCAGTATTGATTGCAACGGGAAGGTCGTAAGAACCTGCATACAGGTTGTTGGGTGAGTTAATCTCCCAGTGGCTGTGTCCGCCAAGGAGAATTACATTGTCGTATTTGTTGAGTACAGCCTTGAGGTCATCATCATTTACAACACCGTCCCAATCCTGATTATCAAGGCTGCCTGCAACTGTGTCTGCGATTGCCTGATGAAGCATTACAAACACAGGTTTGCCACCGTTGTTCTGTTCGTTATCGGCAAGTTGTGCATCAAGCCACTGAAGCTGTGTAGCGGACAGCTCGGCATCGTTGCTGTTTGAAACAAGGTCCTTGCCGTAATAAGCAGGGTTATCACCTGCAAGGAAGATATATTTATAACCGTTTATGTCTTTTGCATAATAAGGAGCCGATGTTGTGATGCCTGCGCCAAGAGAATTTGCATAGTTTACAAACTCTGTAATATTTCCGGGATAAGAATCATGGTTACCCAGAGATATATACATAGAAGGAAGTCTTCCGTTAACAGACTCATAAATGGAATCTACCTGTTCAAACTCAGCCTTCAGACCGTTGTTAGCCACGTCACCATTGACAAAGATGCCTACACTTTCAGGGCTGTTCTCGGCGATATCCTCAAACATCATCTGAACATGTTCGTTATCCTTATCGTGATACCAACCGTTAATAAGGCCTCTTCCATCCTCAAACTGAGTCACCTTATCAGAGGTAACGTGCAGGTCAGACACCATCTGGAACTCAGAGAGAATACCCTCATCAAGGTTATTGTATGTAACTGTGCCTGTAGGCAGGTCTATCTTATAGCCCTGTGTACCGACCTTTTCATTATTCAAATAACCCCATCTGTCTCCCTGAACTGCTGTTTCGTTATATGAAACATAAGCCATCAGAGACTGTGCATCCTCAGGGATAATAGTGTGGGTGTACATATCGTAGGTTATTAAGTTCTTATTGATTCTGGTCTTTGCAAGAGCGGTGTAACCCTCAAGGTGATTACCCTGTGCATCTGCCCAGTAAAGAGTCACATCTGTGTTGCCAATAACACCATATCTGTCAGAGGCTACCTCCAGCACAACTGTACCGTTTGCAAAACCATCGTTAAGGTCATCAACAACATACATGCCGTTTGAGAAATGTCCTTTTACTTCATCTTCAATGGTGAAGTCACAGTATGCCTGAATGTCTTCATAGCCTGAATCACCGAATACATATACTCTGTATTCGCCGGGCTCGGATATTGTCAGAGGTCTGGAATTACTATCATTTCTCAGATCCTGGAAAACTGCGGAAACACAGGGATATGTGCTGAGAGAGTACCAGGAAAGTGAAGGATTGCTTGCGCTGAAGCCCTTATCAATATCAGCTTTGTTGTACAGTCCAACCCATGCACCGCTTGAAACAGTGCAGGAGGTAGGAGTAACAATAATATCCTCGCCAATACCATATACCTGTTTATCTGTAGATACAGTACCGCCTACAATGGAGATAGTTGTCTGTGCCTGAATTTGTCCATAGCCTGAATCACCAAAGAGGTAAACATCATACTCTCCGGGAGGCAGAATTTTTCCATTGTTATTGACAGATTCAGCCTTAATGTCAACAGAAGTGTTCTGATAATTTGCTACATAGTAATAGTAGAAGGATGTACTATTAGTGGGATCTGCTCCATTAGTATAAACGCCAACCCAAGCCTGATTTGCAGCAGTATTGGAGGACTTTGCTGTTACAAAAACAGACTCTCCATAATAATAACTCTGCTTGTTGGTGGTAACAAAATTATTTGCATTATCTGTATCGCCGTTTGCATCATTTACAGTGAAGCTGACAGACAGAAGGGGGGATGAAGTATCATCTGTACCGAACAGAACTACAGTATAAGCACCTGAGTGCAATGCAGGAGTAATACCCAGAGGATTATCTATATTGTACTGACCTGTTCTGATATCAAATGCTCTGCCCTCGTTACCTGATACATAATACCAGAAAATTGACTTTGTATTAATAGACTGGTTTGTATGGTAAAGACCTACCCACACACCATTATCTGCTGTAACATAGATAGGCTCCCCTACTGTGTAGGTTGTTTTATCCACAGTTAAAGCAGGGTCTGTAGAAAAAGCCTTGTCCAGAAGGTTCGCATCACCTGATGTACCCGCAACAGGGGTGTAGGTCACTGCGTTTACATTTGCGGAGCCTGTGCCATCCGGTTCAGCAGCCATAAGTGAGAACGAAGTGACAAGCACCAAAGTCGCCAATGTTACTGCAAGAAAACGTTTACAAAAAGATTTCAAATTCTCCATCTCCTTAGTTTTCATACTTTTATTTCTGAAAAAGAATTTCAAGCATCAGATTTATAACGACGAAAGCAATAACAACACACTGCAGTCATCATTAGTCTATTTATTGGAACATTATACCACTTTTTTATCCAAAAGTCCACACTATACTATACTTTTTTATTCAGAATCCTGCACAAAATAACACATAATAATTTGTAAAAAAACACAACTCCAAAATAGCATTAACAGAAAAAGCGGTCGCAGAGGGGTAATTCACCCTTTAAACAAAACACCAAGCATTTAAAATGCTTGGTGTTTTCTTCTGCTTTGTGAAGTTTTGCGTTATGCCTCAGTTGTAAAAATGTAGAACTCATAAGGTTTGAATTCCTTTGAATTCAGTTCACTGAGGGTAAAATCCTTATCCTCATAATCAAAGGTGCTGCCATCATAGTGCAGTACACACTGTGCAGTTTCTATACCCATATCAAAGGTAACATCTGCCAGAGGCTCATAGAAAAGATTTGCTACATAGTATACCTTGTTATCTCCCATTGTTCTTGAGAAGGCAAGGAATTTTGAATTGCTTGTTTCTATGAATTCAATGTCACGGTTTGTAGAGGAAAGGGCTTTATTCTCTGTTTTAATGGCCGCAAGTTCTGTCATAAGCTGTGCATACACAGGCTCACTCTCCCAGGGAATTGTATCCTTCTCAAAGAACTCTATCTCGTGGTCAAAGCCCTGCTCGTTTGATGTATAAATAAGAGGCATACCGGGAGCCACATAGGAAAGCGCCAACATTGTCACATAGGTTTCTCTGAATCGGTCAACAATAGTTCCCTCGTAAGAGTTCTTGTCGTGATTGTCTGTGTAGTTCATGGGAAAACTGCCCTCAGCATACATAGTGTTCAGGGTCAGTGCTCTCTTTATAGCATCGGTATCCATACCCGCTTTAATCATAAGTGACTGGCTATAAAGATTATCGTTATAGCAACTGTCAAAGGCGTATCTGGTAAGGCCTTCGGTTGCTGATGCCTCAGCAAGCATCAGAATCTCACTGTTTACAGACTTGAGTTTGTATACCGCCGCATTCCAGAAGGTGGCAGGTACACCCATTGCGTGGTCACATCTGAATCCGTCGATTCCAACCTCTTCAACCCAGAACTGCATACATTTAATCATTTCTGCACGCATTTCGTAGTTATCAAAGTTAAGCTCTGCAATATCAGACCAATCATAAGGATATGTAATTTCACCGTCTTCGTCGTGCACATACCACTCGTCGTGCTCAGTTATCCACTTGTGGTCCCAGCCTGTGTGGTTGGCAACCCAGTCAAGAATAACCTTGAATCCCATATTGTGAGCGGTATCTACAAGGTGCTGAAAATCCTCCATAGTACCGAATTCGGGATTGATAGCCATATAGTCATCAACTGCATAATAGGAGCCAAGTGTGCCCTTACGCTCTGTTTCGCTGATAGGATGCACAGGCATAAACCATAAGGTATTTACTCCCATATCCTTGAGTCTCTGCAGGTGGCCCTCAAAAGCCTTGAAGGTACCCTCCTCTGTATACTGTCTGATGTTTACCTCATACATCACACAGGTGTCAAGCCAGGAAGCAGCGGTTTTCTCAAGCACTGAGTCAGCGCCTGAAATATCAGTCATAACTCCGTTTACAATACTGCCTTCAGGAACTTCTTCAGACAAAACATAAGCATTCTTTGAAGGCTCCTGTGTAGTTTCTGTAGGTGCAGTGGTTTCATTGCCTGTATTTCCTGCGGTGCAGGCAGCAGCAGACAAAATCATAATAATTGCAAGAAACAATGCCAGATACTTTTTCATAGTCCGTTCTCCTTAAATATTGAGTATTATCATACAGAATTATTATATCTTATTTTTTTTAAAAAGCAAATACAAATGCAAAGTTTTACTGACTGTTCTGTTTCCACACAACAAGTGAATCCAGAGTTTTTTCTTTTGCCCTCATATACTCTTCGGGGTATCTGAGCTTAAACCAGGAAAGCTGATAGTAAAGCCTTGCAGTTCTGATAGCCGCACCCTTGGGATACAGATAACGAATCCGTGACAGATAGTCAACATAACTCTCAGAAACACCTTCAGTTCTGAGATAGTTCATCATTTCAGGCAGACTTGTGCTGTTGCGGTTAAGATACCCTCTCCGGATTTCCTCTGTAATCTCAAAAGCCTTCTCACGGGGTATCTTACAGGAAAGCAGTTTTTCTTTTCCTGCAAACAACATTGTTATCGGTAAGGTGCGTATCGGGTACAACAGATGTCCTTACAACGTAAACAACAGATACGCTCTCAGTGAATAAAGTTTTATCAGGCTATATCCAGTACGATCGAGCCGTCAATTCCGCTCAGGGTTATTGTTCCTCTATGACTGACTCCATCAGAATCAGTATAGGTAAAGCCATAGGACGGAACTGAACCTGCAAAAGTCATTGTAACCACCAGCGGCTTATATTCTGTCAGTTTATCAACGGTATAAAGAGACAGATATTCGGTTACTTCACCCGAATCCTCAGTCAAACTGAGTTTACAAAAACTGAAATCGTAAACCTCACCGCTTGCAAAGAAAACCACTTCGGTTTGACTTTCCGAGTTATCCGCAGTAAATCTGTTTGCATCAGTCAGGTCAATGAAGTTATCTTCAACAAAAACCGCATATACACTATAAGTTTGTGTATCTTCAGAATCTTCTGCGAATATTTCAAAGGCAGTTAAAGAGTATGTCTTTATTTTTTGGACAAGGTCCGTCTGAATCTGTCGGAAGTCCTCTTCACTTCCGCTGAACAGCTCTGAGGAATCTACAATTGATTCACCTATGGTGTTGTGGTAAAAACTGAATTTTGTCATATCCTCAGCATCAGGATATGTAAAATAATAGTCCTTCGTTCTGATTTCTGCAGAATTTGCAGTTAAAGAATATGCAGCAAAAACAGAGTACGCTGCTCCGCCCGAACTCTCATAATAAACAGTGTTATCATCAAGAATGTAATGACGGCTGTTTGTTGTACCCTCAAGGATTCCGATTACAGTGTTATCAACACAGGTGTATGCAGCAAGTATTCTGCAACCTTCTGGGTCGGTATCGGATCCATCATCAACTGACATCACCAGAAGTTCAGGCATACCGTCATTATTGATATCATCGAAGACATAGCCCACTCTTTTCAACGCTTCTTTTTCATCCAGACCCACAACCACCTCGGATATACCGATTGAGCGAACCTCCGAATCAGGCTCGTTTTCATTATCATAGGTAATTGCCAGAATATACTGATAGATACCAAACAGAGTTTCAGCATAGATTCCATACGCATCTGTCTGGGGAGTTGTTTCATCTGATGTTATCGTAGTATTATTTTCTGCAGACTCTGAGACAACAGGAACTTTGTCATTATTACAGCCGCAGAAACTCAACAGAAGCACTGATAAAGCCATTAAAAATGCAATAATTTTTATTTTCATAATAAGAACTCCTCTTGAACAGGATCTGTTGTCATAATAACATAGCCGCAAAGCAAAAGCAATAAAAACCGCCCGTGATAACTCTCATAGAAAGTTTGCAGACAGCCGTCGGATACCGCCCTTTTTTCACTATTACATATAAATCACCTTGATAAAATCCCCTGCAGCAGTTCTATATCTGCCACAGGGGACCTCTTTTATTTAGTTCTATGTTATCTCTGAAAGAACGGGAACTTGTTATGCAATATACAAGCACGCCTCTTCGGAATAAACAGCAACTGCGTTTGAAACGTCTACCAGAAGCTGATTTGAACTGTTCTGAGCAAGTTTCGCGTAGATCAGCGGTGCTGTCTGCACTGTCATATCCCCTATCTGTACGGTATGTACTTCGCTGAGCAGGTGTGCAGGAATGTTGCTGATTTGAAGTTCAAACAGATTGCCGTTTCTTACCGCTGTGGTAAGTTCTCCGTCAACATACGCTTCAATCTCTGTCAGATTTGCAGTGTCACTGTTAAGAGAGAAATAAAGTTTGAATACAGTTTCGGATTCAAGAGAAAGTGTTGCACCATATAAATAGTCAGTGCTTGTGTCTCCTGTTACGTTGAGCTGATATCCGCTTGCGTCAAAAGACCTGATTTCTTTTTCGTCCTCTGTCATATACTCTGTGTCATTTGCAAGATCATCTGTCTTGTAATTGAAATAAAGCTGAGCAGCCGCTCCGTAATTGAGCATAGCCTTTACAAGGCTTTGCTCCGCCTCAAAGGTATCTGCATTTCTAAGCATACTTTCAGCATAATCCTTGACTGTATACTCGTTCACCTCAGTAGTTACAATTTCAGAAACAAACTGAGATGTTATCAGGGTTGTCATTTCCTTGGCAGCAACTTCACAAGTGAATATGTAGTATGTACCGTCATACTCTGCATCTTCCACCAGAATTTTCATTGCAGCGGTCTCTGAACCTGCTATTGTGAAAACTACACCTGCATCGGGAGCATTTGCTACATCATCAGAAAGACGATAGTAATAGTTGATAGCAATTTTTCCGCCAAGTGAGATTGTATAGCCTGCAAGTGAAGCGGTACCATCAGGAAGATTATCATCTTCCTCGGGAGTATCCTCTTTTGTGCTGATGTCTTTGATGTCATCATACCAGACCTCATCTGTCCACCACAGATAACCGTCGGGAACAAACTCAAGGTCTTCTGTCTGCATATCACTGCCGTTGCTGAAGATAATGTACTCGTAGAGAGTTGTGGCTGTGTATGAATAAACGGGAGAACCGTCGGGAGATACAATATCGGTAAGAGTCATGGGAACTCCGGGCCATATCTCATTAGGATTATCTCCGTCTGTCCATGCGTATGCATAGGCTGTTTCAAAATTACCGGAGTCTACATAATAGACAGTATATGTTTCAAGGGGAATATTCTCTTCTGTAGTTTCTGTAGGCTCTGTGTTATCTTCAGGAGCAGTTGCTTCTGTTGCAGTTGTTTCTGTTGCAGGCTCGGTTTCCTCAGGGTCACCGGGATAATAATTATAGGCAACCGCATTCTTTGTGCCTGTAACTTCGTCCCACTCCATATAGTAGCAAACGCCGTCATACCAACCAATAAGGATATCTTCACACTGTTCATCGTTACCGCTGAACACAATACCTTCTATATCAAAGGGAACCTCAGCAACAAATATATCATTGCCAAGCTCGTTTTTCTCGTGATAGGTCATCTCAATGCCCGGCCATTCAAGTTCCTGACCTGTTGTGTTACCAAACCAGTAAATGGTGGGAACCTCCCACTTCCAGTTGTTCTCAAAATACACTGTGAAAGTTTCCTCCACAGGGACTTCTGTAGGATCTGTTTCAGGAGTTTGTGTTTCAACTGTAGCCTGTGTGGGCTCAGTGTTTTCTGTTGTTTCCTGTGTAGTATCTTCGTCTCCCATATCAGGACAAACGTCTGCAATATTGCTGACGACAGTTGTGTATCCTTCGTCCCACATCATAGAATAGCAGGCACCGTCAAAAATATCGGGACCTTCAATATTAGGGGTCTGTTCTTCTGCACCTGAACCATCATTCTTTATTCCCGCAAAAATCACGCCCATCGCGTCTGAGCCTACAACGGCCTTGTATACATCGTAACCGTTAACCGATTTGCCGACTTTAGCAACAACTCCGTTGCCCCAGTTTGTATTCAGGTCAAGGGAACTGCCCCAGGTGTGATAAAAAACATCTGACCAGAGCCTGTTATTCTCAAAATAAACTGAGATTTCCTGCGGCTCAGTGTCCTCTGCACTTACACTTACAGGTGCTGTGCACATAATGCTGATAAGAATCAGTATTGCAAGAAACAATGATAATCTTCTTTTCATTGTAATCCTCCTAAAATAGTTCTGTACAAAAACGCCGTGGATTTTGCATTGCTGTGAACATCAGTACAGAATCTTCTTATAAACTACACACATAAAAATATATGTCTGTCATTTCAGATCCTGCTTTTTGGTCCGGGTGCTTCAACAAAAAACTCAACACGAGCAAACATCTGCCACATCAACCGAAAGGCAGAACTTCAAGATCGTTGGTATTCTGAGTAAAATCAGGACCTAAAGGATCTTCTGTCACATCACTTGCTGTAACAATACCTTCTTTCTTGAAAACAGTAACGATCATTTCTGCGCGCTCATAAATCTCTTTACTCATTTTGCTATCTCCTTATAAAAAGTCAGACTTCCGATGGTGAACTGTAAGCATTTGCACAAAACATTACAGGATAATACCGAAGTCTGCAAAATCAGGTTATTTCGTATATCACCACAACTATATTATACATAGATAAGCCGATAAATGCAAGAGTTATGGGCCCTAAAGAATCAATAAATAACAAGTCAGCGGATACTATCCTGAGTGAAAGTATCCGCCTGACCAAAACTGTGTTTTATTGTAATTTGTTCAGGCAAATTCAATTTGCCTTATGAATGGAATCACGCAGGTGCTCTTCTACCCTCGTTGTATCCGTAAGTTAGATAATGGTTGATAGCTTTTGCATAATCATTACCGAATGCAGCCTTCAGGTCACTGTACTTATTGAGATAAGTCTTTGCGTTGAATGTTGCACAGCCCTGACGGCCTTCGTAGATACCATTGCTGAGGAAGTGATTGTAAAGCTTTGCGGCATCTGTGCCGAATGCAGCCTTCAGGTCAGGATACTTGTTTGCGTAGTATGTAGCATCAAATACCAAACTCTTCTGAGAACTGCTGATGTTTACAGTTGTTGTGCTTCCCGAAGCATAGCCTGAACCGCCTGACGCAGGAGGTCTGTATGCAAATCTGAAGGGATTGCTTGCATAGTTCAGAGGCTCATAGAAGGGCTGTACTGAACGGATTCTTGTAAGGCTGCCATCGTCATATCTGTATGTGTTACCGCTGGAATTATAGTCACTTGCAACGATAAATACGTGTGAAGCATATGAACGATACTGAGGAGCAAGGTATGTGTGATTGTAGCAATAGCCTACAAACATAACGTCACCTGCTTTAACCTCTGCCAGATTTGTAATCTTTGTGAAGCCGTGAAGCTTAAGGAAGCTTTCAAGTGAATTGTACTGTAAATCCAGGTTATGACCGAGGAGAGGCAGACCTCTTGTAGCAGGCTGTCCGTTAACATAACCTGCATTACCCAGTACCCAACCAACGAAACGGTCGCAGGATACTACTCTCTGGCTCTTGTCATAGAAGGGGTTAACTGATGCGTCACCATAAACCCAACCGTTTGCTCTCTGATAATCAGCAACAATCTTTGCCTCCCAGAGAATCTTGGAAGCGCTGAGAGATGTTGCAGGAGTATAGGCAAGCTTACCTGTAGAGTCAAATACTACGTAACCGAGCTGAACCTTGGAGTTTGCTGCAGACTTAGCTGCTGCAAGGCTGGAGAAGGTACCGATACAGTTAGTGTTGTAAGGAGAAGCAACTCTGTAAGAAACACTTGCGGGAGCAACTACTCCGTTGGAAGGAGCAGATGTCTTCACAATTTTCCATCTCTGGGTTGCTGCCCCATCAACAGTAGCACGGATTAAGTTTGTACCGCTTGCGGTGCTGTTGCCCTTAAGGTCAAGCACTGCATACTTGCAGGACTCTGCCTTGAGGATATAAGTGCCGTTCTTCTCATAAATAAACCAGCTCTGCTGAACTGAATTATTGCCTGTTGCAATTTTCATTGCACTGTCAGTTGCGTCCAGCACCTTGGAGCTGCCGCCCATATTGGTGATTTTGTAGCTGCCGTTTGACTGACGTGTAAACTTCCAGACCTGTGAACCTGCTGATGAGTTTTCATACAGGTTTACAGCTGTACCGCTGATTCCCAGGCTCATACCTGTGTTCTTTGCAGAAGTAATCTTTGCATAGAAAGATGAACCGAAATCCACAGGCTCTGCGGTTCTTCTCTTTTCCTCGTAACCGATGTTAGCGTAATGCCTTACTGCTCTTGCATAATCCTTACCGAATGCGTCCTGTAAGTCTGTATGCTGGCTGAGATAGTACTTAACATCAAATACAGGGTGAGCCTGACGGCCTTCTGTAATACCGTAGTTAAGGAAGTGCTCATACAGTTTTGTAGCATCTGAACCAAAAGCATTCTTAAGGTCAGGGTACTTGTTGCTGTAGAAGGTAGCATCAAATACCAGTTTCTTCTGGAAAGCAGTCAGTGTTACTCCTGCCTTACCTGTGCTGCCTGATTCATTTGTGGTAACAGATGAACCTGTCTGGGTTGTATTACCTGAAGCAGGTGCTCTGTATGCAAATCTGAAGGGATTGCCAGTGTAGCTGAGAGGCTCGTAAGAAGGCTGTGTTGAACGGATTCGGGTGTTGCTGCCTGCGTCATATCTGTAAGTCTGTCCGCCGCCATCAAGGTAGCCGCTTGCTGCAATGAATACGTGCTGAGGATATTGACGCATTTCTTCACTGAGAGATGTATGAGCGGTTGAATAACCTACGAAGATAATGTCGCCTGCCTGAACCTGGTTGATGTCGGTAATCTTTGTAAAGCCGTTCTGCTTGAGAACAGTCTCCAGACAACCCTCGCCCATATCGATATTGAGACCATAGAGACTCAAACCGCCTCTGGAGGGCTGACCTGTAAGATAACCTGCGTTACCCAGTGCCCATCCTACAAAACGGTCGCAGGAAACTACCTTTTCTGACTTATCGTAGTAGGGGTTCTTTGTAGCGTTGCCGTACTTCCAACCATTATCTCTCTGATAATCTGCAACAATCTTTGCCTCCCAGAGAATCTTGGAAGCATTGAGAGAAGTTGCAGGAGTATAAACGAACTTTCCGTTGGAGTCATAAACAACATAACCATAGTGTACTTTTGAATCAGCAACGGATTTTGCTGTTGCCAGATCTGAGTAAGTACCTGTGCTGTTTGTATTGTAAGGAGATGTTACTTTATAGGTAACACTTGGTGTAACAGTGGTTGTTGCAGGTGCAGTGGTCTTTGTAACACGCCACCTCTGTGTCTTTGCACCATCAACTCCGCTGTATACCAGGTTTGTGTTATCAGCTGTCTTGTTACCGTTAAGGTCAAGAACGGAATACTGAGAATCTGCACACTTGAACACATAGGTGCCGTTCTTCTCATAGATAAACCACCGCTGCTCCTTGCTGTCGTTGCTATCAGCAATGGTAATGAATTGATCAGCGTTATCACTGCAGGTAAGAACCTTTGTGCCGGTCTTCATATTGATGATCTTGTAGCTTCCGTTTGACTGACGAACAAACTTCCATATCTGTGCTGCCGCACTTGTAGGATCAGAAATTACAACCTTACTTCCTGTGTAAAGTGTAACATTCATATTCTCAACTGAAGCAGGTGAAATTTTGTAGTAGACGTTTGTGCCAAGGTCAACAGGCTCTGCAGTTTTTCTGTTTTCCTTGTAGCCGATGTTGACGTAATGATTCAAAGCTCTTGCGTAATCATCACCGAAAGCGTCCTGCAGGTCGGTGTGCTGGCTCAGATAGTATTTAACATCAAATACGGGATGAGCCTGACGACCTTCCTTGATACCGAAGTTAAGGAAGTGAGTGTAGAGTTTTGTTGCATCTGAACCGAAAGCATTCTTAAGGTCGGGATATTTGTTTGTATAATAGGTTGCGTCGAACACAAGCTTCTTTTGGAACGCTGTGAGTGTTACACCGCTTGCACCTGTTGTACCCTCGGGAGTAGTTGTTGTTGAAGAACCGGAAGATACAACGTTACCTGTAGAGGGGGCTCTGAATGCAAATCTGAATACGTTTGATGTATAGCTTACAGGCTCATAAGAGGGCTGTGTAGAGCGGATTCTTGCAAGGCTGCCTGCATCATATCTGTAGGACTGACCGTTGGAGCCGTAGTTACTTGCTGCGATATATACGTGCTGAGGATATTGACGCATTTCAGCACTGAGAACTGTATGAGCGTGTGAATAACCTACAAAGACGATATCGCCTGCTTTAACCTGACTGATATCTGTAATCTTTGTGAAGCCGTTCTGCTTGAGGAAGTACTCAAGGCTTCCGTAACCCAGATCAAGGTTGGAGCCGTAAAGGTTAAGACCGTAGGCTGTGGGCTGACCGTTTACATAACCTGCGTTACCCAGAACCCAACCAACAAATCTATCACAGGAAACAACCTTCTGAGACTTGTCAAAGTAGGGATTCTTAGTGGCATTTCCATATACAAAAGCGTTATCCCTCTGATAATCTGCAACAATCTTTGCCTCCCACAGAATCTTGGAAGCATTGAGAGAGGTTGCAGGAGTATAAACTAACTTGCCGTTGGAGTCATAAACAACATAACCAAGCTGTACCTTCTGATTTGCTGCAGCTTTTGCAGAATCAAGTGAAGTGTATGTACCAATACTCTTTGTGTTGTAAGGAGATGTTACTTTGTAGGTAACAGTGGAAGTTGGGGTTTCACTGGGAGCAGAAGTCTTTGTGATAACAAAGTCCTGTGCAGGAGTACCGTCAACAGTGTATATCTGCACATTTGTCTTGTTTGCTGTTTCACCGTTCTGAACATCCAGTGCACAGAGGTTTGCACATCTGGGTTTCAGAATATAGCTGCTGCCGTTTTTGTAAATATACCAGCGCTGTGATGTGTAGCCCTTATCAGCAGTTACACATACATTTGTGCCTGATGCACTGCTGCGGTTATTAACGTGAAGAACACTTGAGCCGTCCTTCATATTTGTAATCTTATAGCTGCCGTTTGACTGGCGGTCAAACTTCCATACCTGAGCAGCTGAATCAGAATTCTGATAGATAACCGCATTGGTACCGTCTATGGTCAGATTCTTATCTGCCTTTGTGGAAGTAATCTTTGCATAGAATCCTGTGCCAAGGTCTGCAGGAGCAGCAGTAACTCTGCCTTCTTTATAACCGTTGGTTACAAAGTGATTCATTGCCTTTTCGTAGTTGGTACCGAAAGCATTCTTGAGGTCACTGTTCTGGCTTACATAGTACTTGATGTCAAAGGCAGGGTGAGCCTGGCGTCCCTCTGAAACACCGAACTCGATAAAATGCTTGTAAAGTTTTGCTTCATCAGAGCCGAAAGCATTCTTAAGGTCTGAGTGAGCTGCGCGGTAATACTCGGGGTCAAATACCTGACTCTTCAGTGAAGAGGGAATTGTAAAGGTCGCCTCGGGTGTATTAGCCTTGAATGCACCGCCCGGATCGGGACAGGAAGAAGGCATCTGATCATAAACAGGAATAATGAATGTAAATGCAGTGTCTATAAGGCCGCTTTGTTTGTATGCATTGTGAATTGTAAGGGATTCACTCCATGCAGCGGAAACGTTCTGCATATACTGTCCCCAGAAATTCTTTGAAGAAGAAGGATGAACGTTGAACTTCTGAAGGTACAGGGTGTTCTGATATACACCTACGTACATATCATGAACCTTCTGTGCACCACCCTGGATAGCCTTGTATCTGGTGGTCCAGCCGCCTGTCTGGGCTTCCTTCATACCATTGAGCCAGATATTGAAGTAACCTGTGCCAAAAGCACCGATATTGAAGTAGTTATACAAGCCGTTGTACTGTGTGAAGTCACAGTTGTCATAGCCTGTTGCAGGGGCTCCGTTTGTTTTGTTTGTGTAGCACTGAATAAGGGTGTTTCCACAGTTACCGGAGATAAGAGGGCTCTGTCCGAGACCCTGCTCCTGCTTAATTCTCGCTGCAAGATGGAAGGGGTTTACACCTGTGGCCTCACCGATGTCATAAATATTCTGAGCATAGGTTTTGCCGTTTTCCAGGGTTGTTCCATCCATAAAGGATCCCTTAACACAGGTTGCAACGTCTTTTGCGCTATAGTTGCCTGTAAACTGCAGAGCTTCAAACTGGAAGATTCTCTGTTCGTCAAGGAAGTTTCTTGGGTCCATAAAGAACTCAACTGTGGCTTTGTTACATTTATACCACAAACCTGATTCCACCAATGTAGAATCAAGGGCATAAGCCTTGGGAGAATATGAATAATATATCAGGTTTCTTTGATCACTAACAAGTTCCTGGCTGATAACATAATCCCATGTGTATGCGGGCTTCTGCTTTGTAACAAGCAAAGGCTCAAATTTCCATGTGGGGTGCAGGTCGTGCAGAGCAGACAATTTTGTTACATAGCTCTGAGGGAAACCTGCACTGATCAGACTTTGCTCGTATTTGGTTGCAGCTTCAACCTGTACTGCGGGTACAGCTATCAATACACAGGAAAACACCATTATCACTGAAATGATAAGGGATAATAATCTTTTATGCATTTCACCATATCCTTTCTTAATACTTTGTCTGTTAATAAGAAACATTGTGCAAGTATCGACTCCCTTCACACAGTTTTCTCTGCCTCACACAGCTTGTGCGGTGTGAGGCTTTGATATGAATTACTTATTATTTTTATTTTCCGTAATAACCAGTTTTATTTCTGTGCTGTTACAGTATCAGAATAAACTGTACGCAGGTTACCGTTTAGGTCTCTGTACTGAACAAATACTTTTATCTTCCACACGCTGCCTGCAGCCACGTTCTGACTCAGTGCATGAGTACCTGTTGAGGTCTGATACTTTGAACCGGGAGTGAATATAGTAATATCTGGGTTGATTGAGTCAAGTTTGAACTCGCTCTCAACATAATTTTCCTCCTCAACAAGGAGTAAGCCTGCATTTACGAAGGTATAACCTGTCTGTTCAGGTATACTCCATGAGAACACCGCTGTGTTGGAATCACCGTAGGTGCCTGAATCAACATAGAGATTTGTGAGGATCTTGTAATTAACGTTATCAGCAGAATATACGGCAGTAAGGGTTGTGTCCTCACAGGGGTAGAACTTGTAAACCTCGTCATAGCTTACAATCTTACCTGTTGCGTCCTCCCAGTATGCAAACTGCTTTCCTGCAGGAGCCTTGCCTGCGGTTACTGTTGTACCCTTATAAGCAACATACATTCCTTCTTCATTTCTGAGCTCATAGTCAGTAATCTTACCGCCGTTGACTGTTACAGAAACAAACTTATCCTTGATGTTCCATACAGGAAGCACGGTTACGTTTTCGCCTGCAGCAAGTTTTGCAACAATCTGTGACTCTGTAAGATTCCATCCTATAAACTCATAGCCGGGACAAGTCAGGTCGTCGGGGAAGTTTACAGATTTGTCGGTGCTGTTGTAATACTGCATATCCACAATCTGACCTGTCTTGTTGTTCTTGAATGTTACAACACTCATACTTTCAACTGTGGTTTCAAATACTGCCAGGAGAATGTCGTTTCCTGAAGTATAGAATGTGTAGGTCTCAGAGCTTGAAAGCAACGAACCTGTAATTGCATTCACCCAACCGATAAACTGTTTTTCGTCAGAACTGAATGCTGTGAGTGTGATTCTTGTTCCATAGGGCATTGCAGTTGTTGAGAAACTCTGACCCATAGGTCTTGAACCACCATCACCTACAGTCATATAAACGTTATTACCACCTGAAAGTTTGATTTCCAGTTTACCCATTGCATCTACAATAACAGACTCGGTATACATAGCCGTTACAACAAGGTCTGAAGAAACCACTGCAAAATCTGTGTCCCAACCTGCAAAGAGGTATGTGTAGTTGCCATCGGGAAGTCTTGTGGGTGATGCAGGAGCTGTTGCTGACTGTCCCTCGGGTACTTTCTGAACTGAAATAACTGTTCCGTCATAATCTTTGAAAGTAACTGTATACTTTGTTGCGATGGGACCGTATGCTTCTTTTCCTGCTGTGAGTTTTGCAGGTCTGGAGATTCCACCTGCTGATTCATCAAGCCCGGGGAAATCACCCATATAATCACGGGCTTTTTCGAAGTCTGCAAAAGTAACTGTGCTGTCAACATCTGTGTTCCACTGCTTGATGGCGTTGGACCACATACGCTCGCGGAGGCTGTAAACCTGGGAATGATATACATCTGTAACATTGTCCCACATCTCCACCTCAGTATTGAGTGCGGCATAGTTACACCAGATCATGAAGTAACCGCCTGCAAGCTGAGATCCTGAGTATGTGTAGGCTGTCTTTCCGTAATCGTAAAGAACTGTGGGATCCCACTCTGCATATACCGCGTCTTCACCATTGCGGGTGTAGCACATAATATCACATGCAGGGTTACGTGTATCCATATTCCAGTAGCCGTTTTCAGAAAGCCATGTCTTGCTTGCGGGGTTATCCATTCTGTGGAGCACATAATATGTCCAGTACTGGTTACCGCTGTAGATGTTTCTGCTGTCATTTACCCAGTGTGCGGCAGATTTGATTGCAGCTGTGCTGCTGTCGGGACCATCCCAGAAGATGATTTCGATATCACTTGCAAGGTCTGCTACTGTACGTGAAGCCTTGCTTGCGTAGTCATCTCTGTGTGCAAAGTCGTTGTACATTCTGACTTTGTATCCCTGATCCTTAAGCAAGGTGTTAAGGTTGTTCACATAGTCTACAAAGTCTGCGTAATCCCAGCCATCGGTTGCCTTGTCAGAGAGCACCACCTCGTCACCGCAGATGTTGAACTCTGTTGAGCCTGCATACTGTTTGAAGAATGCTGCGATGTCTGTATACATTGCAAAAGCAAACTTCTGAACATTGTCGTTGCCAAGCTGTAAGCAAGCAGAGTTATCAAGGCTATAGCTGTTGCGATAGTTGATAACTGAAGGCAATGTGTACTGAGTACCATCGTATCTGAATGTGCTGTCTCCCTGCTTGTTGTATGCTGTTGTAAGCCAGCTTACATGAGCAGGAGTATCAAATGAAGGAATAATGTCGATGTGATACTGCTTTGCTACCTCACAGATTTCCTTGACCTCTGCTGCTGTCAGATACTGAGTATAGTCATAACCTGCATCGTCAGCCTGAGTGTTGAAGGAAGGCTTGTGACCGCCGCATACCCAGGAGAAGTCGTTGCCTGTGGGGCTTACAAAATCAGTTGTGTTATCCCAGAAGTCAATGCGGAAACCACCATCTTCTGAGAAGTGAAGTTCAAGGGCGTTGTATCCCATCCAGGACATCTCGCGGATATAGTTACATATCCATTCCTTTGTGAAATACTTTCTACCACAATCAAGATGAACTGTACGCTCAGCTGTATCGGGAGCATCTGTAATCACAAAGCCCTTGATTGTGTCAGGTGTACGGCTGGTAGTGGGATTTGCCTCGATATAATCGGAAGCCATACGGAAATGCTTCTGTAAAGCATTGAGACCATAGAGGAAGCCTCTCATATCAGAAGCCTCAATCAGCGCACTGTCAGTTACTGTGAGTTTGTACTGCTCTGCTGTGCAGGTTGCGTTTTCCTTGATAAGAATGTCGCCTGTTTCAGCATTGCTCTCTTTGCCCCATACAACATCCATTGTGTATCCGTCTGCAGCAAACTGACTCTGAACAAGTCTGATTGTGTCGAGGAGTTCCTCTGAAGGTGTTGTTTCACTTACAATGTAAAGACGGGTCTTCTCTGTAAGCTGGTAGTTGTAGGAACTCTTTCCTGTGCAGGAATCCACGATTGACTTGAACTGATTGTATGAATATGTACCGTTGAGAGTAGTATTTGTTGTTGTACCTTCACCTGCTACTGCATCAGTCTGCATCTGGTCTGCAATCTGAATAAAGTTTACAAACTTGGAGGAATCCAAACTGTTACCCTGAGAATCCATAATATCGGTATAAATTTCATCGTCATATACGATATCGGGAACTTCTGAAGTATTGAGAACATTGAGTTCAAGACCGTTGTACTTGAGTGATGTGAAGGAAGCCATACCTGTAACATCTGTGTCGGCAACTCTGAGGACAACCTGATATCTGTCAAGGTCTTTGTCGTAGGGACACTCTGTGTAAGGAATGGTGAAATACTGCTCGGAAGAGCTGACAGATGTGGTCAGATGCTTCCATACAAGTTTTCCGTCTTCCATAGCGCCATACTGGATTTCTGCGTGGAGCAGACCGGAAGCACCGTTACCCATATATGCGTTATAGTCAACTGCTCTGACACCAATCTGCATATCACGGACTGCAGCACCGCTTGTTTCTGTTACATAGAATGCTACCGCAGATTTCTCTTCATCTGTTGATTCAAGCAGATACAGCTCATTGTTAGGACCTGCAAGGAGGTAATCATTCACACTGTTTACATTCTTACTTGTCCATGAATATCCGCTGTCAGAAGGCAGATAGTTATTACGGTTTTCAATCCAGGTATTTGTACCGCCTGATACTGAAAGTCCGTCGTTGTCTGTATACCTGACTGCAAAGGCTTTTCTGTCTGCAACCAGATCTCTTACTTCTGTGAATGCAGCTCCGTTTTCCTTATCGATGTAGGCTTCGTGAGAGCCGGGGATTTCGTCTGTAATCAAAGGCTGATATACACGGACACCATCGATACAGAGATAAGAAGTATCGATAAGCCACTTGCCGTTTTCGTCCTTCTGTGTAAAGTCAAGCAGCGGGACACCTACAAGAACTACCTTGTACTTACCGTGTGCAAGGCCGCTTACACGGACAATGGGAACTGAAACGATGGAATCGGGACCGCCATCAGCACCGTTATCAAACTCTGAAATAACAGGAACTCTCTTGATGCGGTTACCGTTTTCATCATAAACCTCAACCATGAGAGTACCGCTGTCCTCTGCGTGAGTATGACCGATAATCTCAAAGCCTGTACCTGTGAAGTTAAAGGATGCAAACTCGGTGTTCTCGTTGATGTAAATATCTGTCAGAGAACCACCTGTCATCTCTCCGTTTTCTGAGCCCTGATACGCATTATCGTTTCCGTACTGCTGATTCTGATCAACACTCTGTGTAAGGCTGCCTGTACCTGAGATGTAATGTGTGATTACATTCTCTGTATCCTCGTTGTCTGTATATTTGATACCTGCAAAGTTATCCTCGTAGTAAACTACGTTTGCAGGAAGTACTGTAACCTTCTTATACATCTGTACTTCCTTACCGATGTTGATGTTGTTCATCAGAGGTGTAGGAGTCCAGTCGTTTTCGTGGACTGTAAGTGCTATCCACAGATTGTACTCGCTGTCCATAAAGTCAACAGGAGTGAAACTGAAGCCTTCTGCCTCTGCGTCCATACCGTAAGATACATTAGCAGTGGTCTTTGTGGCAGGTCTGACAACTTCTGTGATATTTGAAGTGTAAAGGGGTGATGTTTCCCAGTTGGTTACTGCATATTTTTCATAGCCCTCATTTTCAAGGACTTCAAATGTAGTGATTACACCTGCTGTGATACCAAGATCCTCTGTCTGGCGATCGCTGTTGTTATTGATAATTACATTACCAACATAGTCTGAAGGAATTACAACATTATAGTAGCCCTCACTGTCTTTGGTTGTGAGAGGTGTGCCGGGCCAACCGTTGTTGGTTCCATCTTTCCAGTAATAGATATGGGGGTTTGATATATCAGTCTTGACACGGACTTGAGTTTCTGCACCTAAAACGGTAATTTCATTTGTTGTGCCTGCACTGATGGGAATATTTGCAGTCTGCTTGCTTCCGTCTGCATTTGTAATAACAACGTGTGTTGCATAGGGAGGAACCGCAGATCTGAATCTTGTTGCAGTCATCTGTGTACCTGCAGTACCGGGCCAGCTTCCTGCTACCTCCTTGCTGCTTGTACCATCATTGTAGAAGTAGTAGAAGTAAGCCTTACCCCAGTCTGAAGGTACGTTTGCACTCATTGTGGTTGTACTTGTAAGAGTATGTACTGTAATCCAGGCTTCAAGGCCTGCAGTTACATCGATATTTTCTGTCTGTCTGAAGTTACCGTCACTGACAACAACATGCTGAACATCAGCAGGAACTTCCATTGTATAGATACCTGTTGCAGCATCCTTTGTCATCTCAAGGCCGGGCCAGGTAAGACCTGTTGCACTACCGTTACTGTTCCAGTAATACAGGTATGCTGTAGGCCAGTTATCGGGAACGGTTACATGCATCTTCACCTTCTCTGTAGACAGAGAAACAACCGCGTTGTAATACTCAGGATTCTGTCCTGCAGACTCCTGTGTAGGCTCATCGTCAACTACAACCCAGGATTCTTTACCTGCAGCAACAGTCTGATCGATAGTCTGCTTACGATTCTGGGTAGTTTCTTCACTACCGTTGTTGACAATGAAGTTGGTAATATCACCGGGAATGGTGATTGAATAGTAACCATTGGAATCAACTGAGTCAATCTTTGTACCGGGCCAGGGTGCAACTTCATTATTGAACATATCCCAGCAGTATACATACACATCTCCCCAACCATCGGGTACTGTTGCGTGGATAGTGCCGTCTTTTGTCTTGTATTTTACACCTGCAAGAAGCTTTCCTTCTGAGTTGACATCACCGTTGATATCAACCCAAATTTCTTCACCAGGGTTGATTGAAAGGTCTACTGTCTGGTTTGCACCGTTGCTGATAATGATGTGGGGTACGTTGCCGGGAATAGCCAGGCTGCTTGAGCCTGTGCTTGTTTTATTCATTGGTGTACCGGGCCAGATATTGTTTACGCCGTTATCATACCAGTAGTACAGATAAAGGGTCTCCCAGGCAGGAGGTGCCTCAACGTGTACTGTTGTGGTACCTGATTCGGTCATTGAATAAGTCTGTGAATACTTATCGTATGTTATCTTTTTGCCTTCATCACCAACCTCAAGGTTAGCGGTGAAGTATCCGTCTGCATTACCATCTTCTCCATTGACAATAATTCTCTTATCATCAGGAAGTTCGGTTTTCTTGAATGTGATTCTGTTGTAATTTGTGTAGTTGTTGGGGTCGCGGTAATAGGGAATACCATTTGAGCCATCGGTAAAGGCCATAAGTTTTGCCTCTACACCGCTGGTAGCTCCCAACAGTTCGTCATTTTTGAACAATTCACCGTTTGCATCAAGGTTTTCTGTCTTGAGACCATAGTCGAGAACAAAGGTGCTGTCCTCAACATCTGTAACAAAAACAAGAATCCTGACTATAGCATACTCGTCTTTGTTAAGGTTGGTGATCTCTGTGGATTTATACTCAGAAAGTCTCATAGTTACATAAAACTCATAAGTACCAACCTCAGGATAAGAGGTACGGAAACCCAGGAGACTGTCCTTGGGATTTCTCTCACGGGCTACGTGCTCATAATAGTTATTTCCCTTGATAACACCATCTCTGTCAGAGATGTTCATTACTATCTTGCTTATGTCGCCGCCGACTGCATCAAAGAAGGCTTTGTAATCATTAAGCATACTTCCTTTGTTTGCTGATTCTGCAGAAGCATCATCAAGCACAACCTGGTAAGGAATAAACAGATTATGTCCTGCCCACTGATAGAACAGAGGAATAGCTGTCAGATAAACACGGTGATTATCCTCGCTTCGGAGAGTCTCACAGCCTGTTTTGGAAGGATCTGATTTAGTAGTAGCAGAAACATAGACTGTGTTGTTGAACACACCCACGTTCTTCTGCTCACTGGTCAGATTGTAGTATATACCCTTGAAGGTAACTGATGCATCAACCCAGAGACCTGAGCCTGTCTGTGTCAGCTCATCGTCAATTGTAGAATCATCAAGGCCGTCACCCTCAAGTGTTCTGAGGAAACTCTTGAGTTCTGCATTGTTGTTGAAGTTAACGGTAATCTCAGTATATTTATGAGTTCCGCTGCCATCTTCAACCTTCTGATACTCGTCACCTACCAGCAGATAGTCACCGCCTGAATCCACAGGCTCGTAACCCTTTACAATGGCAGTCAGATCCTGAGGATCCAGCCGCTTGCCACGGGCATCGGTTACGTAGTATCCGTTTATATCGTCTGTGTCTGTTTCTGTGTCGTCACCTGTAACCAACAGACCATCTGTATGGTTGAGTTTGATTCCGATGTCTGCATCGTCAAAGCTAAGGTTATAAAGCTTTGTGTTGCCTGAGTTTTTCAGAGTAAAGTTGTACTCAACAGGATATTCACCGTCAATAATACCGCCGTACTCAATCTCCTTGTTGCCCTGGAAAGCCTGCTTCTCAACTCGCATATCAGGGTCGGTAATACGCATATTGGTCATAATACGCATATTTGCACCGTAGCCGTGACGCTCCATATAGAAGAAGTCGAACTTGGCAATTTCACCGTCCTCAAGGTCAAGTGCGTGTGCACGCTTAACCTCGGCTTCAGTGTAGTTGTCGGGGTCTTCAAGAACCTTCTGTGCCCATTTTACGTAATCGTTAACATTAAACTTTGCCGCACTGATGGGATGGGCACCGCCCAGGTCAAGTACAAGCTGGTCATTAATAAACAGGTAAACGTCATCGTCACCTTCGAACTGGAAGAACAGGTCGTCTTCCTGGTTGTATACGAACTCACCGTTGGAAGCAAGAACATAGTTGAAGTTTCTGTTTGCGTATGTATCAAATTCGAATTTGTTGGAGCGGTAACCGTCCTCAAGGAAGTAGTAGCTCTCTGTTTCTCCTGCAAAATCTCCCTCTGCATCTACAACAGGCAGGAAAGGGAATCGTGTGGTATAGCCCTCTCCTAAATTATTTTCGTCATAAGCATAGTAGAAAAGGTCCTTTGCATCTATATTTCCAAGTGAAATAGTACCGTTTCCACCTTTATGGTAGGAGCTGTAATCAACAGCACTCTGGGAAACTTCCTTGTATTCCTCCTGAGTCAATCCGCTCAAAGGATTATCTTTCTGGTTTCTTGCACCGTTTGTGAAACCTGCGTCAAATACATAAACGGTTTGGTCAGGATAATCATCACTCTCAGCACCTGTGAAGGTAAGGTAGCGGAAATCATCCTGAAGCTGGTTATAGGAGTTGGTTACAAACAAGTTATTGAGCAGATAGTAAGCAGCGTCCATACAAGAAGCAATATCATCGATACAGTCTGTGAATGCGCCTGTAAGTTTACCTGCCTTTTCAACTGTAGTACTGTATTTACCGAGAGTTGGTGTAGTACCTCTTCTGTTACCTTCAGTAAAGGTCACGCCCAACTGATTACGCAGTGCCTGAGGCAGGTCAAGAGCATTACCTGAGGAATCTGTGCCGTAGGTTGCTGCGCTCTTTGTACCTGAAAGGAAGTTATAGTTATAGTCGCCGTTGGGTGCTTTCTGAGGAATAGGCAGAGTCTTTCTGATAACATCAGCAAGATACTCAACTGTTTCCTGACGGTAGACAGGTCTGCCGTTCACAAGTTCACCCTCCAGAAGGCCCATGGAAATCTGACCGCTGGTAACATGAGTCAGCAAGTCATATCCGTCAAACTCAAGGTCTGCAGTGTTGAAGCCGTTCTTGTAGTCATTGGGATACTTTGCCTGGTAATCTGCGTTAGCAGCAAAGGTGTCGCCCTCTACATAATATATCTTGTTGGTATTACCGATATTGTTTCCGCTTGAATCTGTACGGTGATAGTTTGCAGTCCATTCACTTGACCCGTTATCACCATAGGGTGTGTAACCAATGCGGTATGTCTTGTAGCCTGTATCTGTATCAACAGATTCACCGCCCAGATAGTAGTTCCAGCCACCACCTGAAGAAGCCATAAGCAGACCATAAGCAAGGTTGTTACCAAGGTTCCAGTTGTTGTCGCCCTGGTTGTTTGCGTCATAGGAGGTTGTGCCCAGGTATTCACCGGGGTTATTATCAAAAGCAATAGCCTTCTGACCGTAACGCTCAGCCTCGTCTTTGTTGTCAAAATATGCAACGTGAGACATTGAGAAAAGGTCTACAGAACTTGCACCGCTGGTGGCGGTTGTTTCCAGTTTGACAGAAAGCAGAACTCTGTGGAATGTGGTCATTGCGTTCCACTTGGTATTACCAAGAAGCGCTTTAAGGTCAATAACAACGTAGCGCCAGGTTGATGTGCCGTTTTTAACGCCATAGGAACTGTCAAGAATTGCTCTTCTGAAAGTGCCTGTATCGTCCAGGACAGCAACTGAAAAAGGCTCTTCAAGATCAAGACCTCGGCAGGAATAGGCAATAACCATATAGCGGGCATCGTTCTTTGCAACCTGACCGCCGTGCTCCTGCTCAAAGTCTGTTACATAGAAGTTGTTTGCCTTGCCTGAAAGTGCAGTGTCACTCTTAGGAGAAAGACGCACATAATGAGGAGTGGTTGTATTTCTGTGAGCAATGGTATAGTTTGTACCATTACCTGCTGATGATGTGTTCAGATCAGTATAGCAATAATTACTATAAGCCTTGATACCTGTATAGTCGGTACCCAGCTCTGTAACAGGCATAGGTGCGCCGCCGCCATACAGAATACCGCTTTTCTCAGCAATAGTACCCTCAAGGCTCAGGCTGCCGTCCATCATCCATGAAGATGCATATTCAAACAGCATGCTGTCACTATGATAGTCGTAAATCTTTACAGGCCAGTTGATTTCACCATTATTGCCCAGAGAATTCAGGTCAACGCCAACGGTACCTCTGTAATTGCCTGTTGTGATATCATGCACAGCGGCCCATGTGGACACGGGCACTATGGAAATCACCATAATCAGGGTGAGCACCAGAGCAAGGATTCTGGCACCAAACTTTGACTTTTTCATTATTCAGTCTCCTTTCACATTGAAAAAGTGCTGTTTAAAGCAATCTATGTAAAAGTATCTCTACATAATCTTCTTATTATGTAAAACACTTGAAGCACTTAGTTCCTGTTACACGTAAATATTGTTATATAATATATCAGAGCATAATCAGAACAAATGTGATATAAATCGTAATTCTTTGAACCGTCGGAAGAAAACACTTTCCAACTTTACACTATAATACAATTATACATATATATTATACAATAAAACAGAGTAATAAAGCAATGGCAATACTACCAAAAATTAGAGTGCATATTATATAAATAATCACGAAGTTTTTGTCTTGACAAGGGTTTTCATAGATAAATCAGAAATATTCACCTGAAATACATAAAAAGTAACTTCCGACTGAATTATCATTCGGAAGTTACTTTTCTCTAAATCTGTATTTTCTTGTATATTTCTTCATTATTGTGCTGTATTGCACTCACTGCATAATACAGCATCACAAGACCTGCACTGAGCAGTACACCACCCATAACATCACTGAACCAATGCACCCCTGAAAGAAATCTGGCTATAACCATAAATGCAGTGAAAACCATAATTACTACTGCAACGCACCATCTGAGTAAAGAGTTCTTTATACGGGTGCTTAATTGCATCACAGCCGTGGGCATTACCGTCATTACAAGCATAGTTGTGGAAGAAGGATAAGACACTTCCAAAACATCATTTATCAGCACAGGTCTGTAGTTGATAACCACCATTTCAAAGAGCACATACACTGCCATCACAATCAGGTAGAAACCACCAAGAACAAGGATACTGAAATCAACTTTAATAAGTCTTTTTCTTTTGATCCATTGTATGAGTCCCATCAGGGCAAAACCCAGCACAAAGCCGAAAGGCACAAGTCCCAGCCAATCAGTTATATTATACAGGGTCATATTTACTCCTGTAAGATTGTGAACAAATTGATTGACACTGGCAAAGCCTACCGCTGACCCCTTCGGTCCGATTGTCCTTACATCTGTAAAGCATACTGCCAGCGTCCAAAGTACAAATGCCGTAAGCATACACACAGCAACACACAAACACCTTTTTGTTTCTTTTTTCATTCAGTTCAACCTGCCTTTTCTGTATTCGGCTTTCGCCTGAACACATTGTATTAACAGGTATGAAACATCACAAGAAACGCAGTATCACAGGAGTGACACTTTTCGTGTCACTCTCTTTTTATGCACATCACAGCCTTTATCATCAGAAAAACAAACAGCAACGCTGCCCCATAGGGCTGTGAACTCACAATAAATACAAGGGCAGCAACAGCACTCATCAACAACGACACTGTGCTCTTACTTTTAAGCCAGAAGGTTTTATTGCAGTTCTGAAGGGCAAGGGTCAGCACACCCCATACCGCAACCCCAATTACAACTGCATAATAAACAATCCGCAACCAGGACGATACAAAGGTAAGGTCAAGCAGCGAAACTTCCTGTAGAACACCGTCTGCATTCTGACCGAAAAAGGGCAGAAAAAAGAACATAGCAACACTTATATCAATCACACCAAACACAAGGTCTCTGGTGTGATTCTGTTTTTTCTTGCTGTCCTCTTCAGCCACCATAAGCACTTCGTCTCCTGACAGAAGTTCATCTATGGTCACTGAGAAAAACTTTGCTATCTCTTTCAGGGAGTCTATACTCGGATACCCTCTGCCCGACTCCCACTTTGAAACTGCAGTGCGGGACACAAAAAGACTTTGTGCAAGTTCCTCCTGAGTAAGTCCTTTCTGCTTTCTCAGTTCCTGTAATTTTTCATTGAATTCCATAGTAATTTCTCCTTTTGTCCTGACGGACTCAAACAAAAACCACGACAGTCTGATTTATGTTCACTTCTTTGCAATTACAACAGGCTGATAAAAGCCTGTCTCCTCGGGGAATTTCCACAGCACTTCACCAAAACCTGCACAAAGCAGTAAGTCTGTAAGTTCTGCTCTGGGTGTTGCTCTGTATTCACACTCAAATCTGCTGACTTTCGGGGTATCTTCATCTTCAATAATATACTGAACAAGCTTATAGAGATCACCGCACCAGTCCCAGGTCTGGAATGATACTCTCTGCCCCTTTTCAGTCTTGTGGATATATGGTGGCGAATAAGAAGGCTTGATCTCAAGCAAAGCGTCGTAATCCCTGATACTTGCCACAAAGATACCACCCTCTTTAATCTGACCTGCAATGCTCTGCACCGCTCTTCTCAGGTCTTCCTTTGTAAGCATATGGGGCAAAGCGTTATCCATTGCAATAACAATATCAAACTTCTTTGAAAAAGCATTATCCAAAGCACGGAAGTCAGCACACTCAAAGCTGATACTCACATTGTTCTTCTGAGCCCTTGCCTTTGCCTCGGCAAGCTCTGCTTCACTAATATCAGAAGCAGTGACACGATACCCCAAGGAAGCAAGACCGATTGCCTGAGTGCCTATTCCGCAGGCACAATCAAGTATTTCTGCACTTTTGTCAAAGCCTGTATCATGGAAGATTCTCTCCAGAATACGAGCCTGCTCCTGTGTTGCCTCCTGCCAGTCAGCAAACAATTTATCATACTCCGATGCCAGATTATCATAGAAACTCTGTGTTATGTCCAATGTATTTCCCTCCCGAATTCAAGAGTCGTGTTTTAATAATATTACGGCTTGATTATATCACACCGCACATAAAACCTCAACAACTACCCATACTGCTTCTGTGTTATTTTATCAGAAATCATATATCGAAGTCATATATATAGAAAAAACTCCCCTGACCGGAAGTGGTCAGAGGAGTTTTGTTTAATCAGTTAAGCCCTGCTATCTTTTTCTGGATTGCAGTTGCGTCCTTGATGTTCACATCAGATGAAGCATCAACGTCTGCAAGGATAAATCCTGTGTCTGTAAGTGACTCAAGCATTGCAATATGCTTCTGGATTGCAGTGGCATCTTTAATGTTAATGTCACCGTCGCAGTTTGCATCACCAACAGCACCTGTTATCCCAGGCTTTGTGGGATTTTCTGCACAGGGAGCAAACTCATAGCCAAGTTCCAACACCTTTTCATCATATGAGCCGTATACAATAGCCTTCTGTCCGTTGATATAACCTGCAGCAGCATTCACACCCATATCGTCCTGCTCATAGGCGTAATTGCCCTCTGCATCAACTGTTACGCAAACAAGGTATTTTCTGCCTGCTTCAAAGGTATCGTCCTTGCTAATAAGAACGCCTCTGCCCTCGGTCACATCAAACCACTCAACCTTGGAAACATTACAACCCTGAGTTGTGCACAATGCGTCCATATCAGGAGTATTTCCTTCTATGGGAGCATCCACATACATAATTTCTACAAATGACACCAGAGTATCAGCAGAAAGTGTAAAGGTCACTGATAGTTCTGCAGAAATTTCTGAGCCGGGAAGATATACATCTGCCTGCTCACCGCCTAAAAGTGCCATAATGTCAATGTATCCGTCTGCATCTGTGCAGAATTTGTAACCCTCTTTGGCACGGATCCATACTTCCAGTTTGTATGTATGACCGGCAAGGAAGGTATCGGTTTCTTTCATGGAAACTGCAGAAGAATTTGTTACATCTGTCCAGAACACACCGCTTATATAGAAACCTTCATCCGCGGGAGTAGCATCAAAAACAGGGTTTGCACCTACTGAAGGACGCTTGACATCAATAATTTCTATATATTCAACTACTTCTCTTGCATCACCATATACAACGCCGGCAACTCGGATATGATACTTGTCGTTTTTTCCTGCAGTTTCTGCAATGCCTTCTTCACCATTGATAAACACTTTTACATCAGTTTTATCGTTTTCTGTTGAGAAGTAGTAGTCACCTGCTGTGGTCAGAAAAATGTTTGCCTCGTAAATGCCGTCCTCCTCAAAAACATCAGAAGGATTCATATAGGTACAGGTTTTGTAGTCATACCAGGCAACACCGAAAATACAATCAGGTGATTCTGTTTCGTCCTTGATAACACAAGAAGGATTAATCTCAACATTAAAGTCAGGGTATTCTCCGGGTACAGGCTCGGTTACGCTTACACTTACTTCGGAAATCTCGTAATTGTAATCGCAAGGCTCGAAGGTGTATTCCACAAAAGTCTGACGCTTATTTGTTAAATCATCTTTAACCTGTGCTGTTTCACCATTGACGGTAGCGCTTATAAAAGGTGTGTTAAAGTTATCGACACGGAATTCGTATCCCTCTGTGGGTACAAGCAGAACACAGATAGAATATATATGACCATAAACGAAGGTTTCCTCGGGAGCTACAGCGCTTTTGCTTGTTTCGTCATACCACCATCTGCCTTTGTAAACTTCGGGGTCGTGATCAAGCTGGTCATCAAATGTATATGCGACACTTCCGAGATTACAGCCGTAATCGGGACGATAACCTGCATAGGGTGTATGGACACCTGTAATTTCAATATTCCTGATAATTTCTGCATCTGCCGAATTTGCTGCAGATACACCTATGGAGGCTACTCCTGCCAGCATAAGCAAACATAAAATCAAACATAAAAATCTTTTCATAATACTCACCTGTTCTTTTTATTTATACACAGTCTCACCGATTGAAAAGCCTGTGTCTATGCCTGCAATGAACTTCTGGATTGCTGTTGCGTCCTTTATGTTCACATCAGATGAAGCATCAACGTCTGCAAGGATAAATCCTGTGTCTGTAAGTGACTCAAGCATTGCGATGTGCTTCTGGATTGCAGTGGCATCTTTGATGTTCACATCTGAGTCAACATTTGCGTCTCCAAGAATCCCCATAATCTCAGGGTCAGCAGGTTTTGTTGTATTATCAGTAGGGTCTGTGGGGGTATCAGTGCCGCCTCCGACTGTGAAGGTAACACGGAGTTCTGCTGAAATAGCAGAGCCGGGAAGAACAACTTCTGCTTCCTTACCGCCAACATAGGCAGAAATCTCAAGCCAACCATCTGAGTCTGTTCTGAATCTGTACTCATCATTGGCTCTTATCCATACTTCCAGCTCATAGGTGTGACCTGAAACAAAAGTATGATTCTCTTTCATTGAAATATGATTTTTAGAATCTGTAACGTCTGTCCAGTAAACACCGTTAATATAAAAACTGTCCTCTGCGGGAATCAGGTCGAAGTCAGGGTTTGCACCATTCACAGGCGTATCCAAACCGACAACTTCAACAGATGTAACTGTTTCAGCAGTTTTAAGAGGAGAATAATAAATACGCACCAAATCCTCGTAGGTTGACAAATCAGAGTTTGTTACAACGCAGCGGACAATGTAACTTCCGCCTGCCTCGGGTCGCTCTGCAGGCTGCCAAGAAGAAACATTATATGCTTCACTGACAGATGTCCACTGTGTATTCTCCCCGTTGTAATCTCTTTCGTCACACATATACCAGTTTACGTACTGATGGTCTGTGGTTCGGTTAGCAAGAGTAATGAGAGGAGCGTCCTTCTCTTTTTCAGATACCATTATGGTATTGATATCGTCAAGAACCCTGTCGAATTCCTCTTTATGCATATTGTATACAGATGAGCCGTAGCTTTTTACAACTTCCTTATCACACAGACTAATCAGTCTGTAATAATAATCAAGGGGTTCTGATATAATCACAGGAGGTGCTGTAACATTGTAGTATCCTCTTGTGTAATCATCAATAGTATCTGTAAAATACTTTTTGGAGACTCCTGTCAGGAATCTCTGGTCTCTTGCATTAAGACAGGTTGAAGGAACCGAACCCTCAGCAACTATGACTCTGCCCCAGCCGTTGTTGCAATAAGCAAAACCTGAGGAGTCGCTGTCTTTGGTTATATAAAAATTACCGCCGAGCACATACACACTGGGATAAAGACAACCGTATTCCAGAAAATTACCGTAAGGAGTAACTTCTATGTTGCTGTATTTGCCATAGAAAGCACCATCAAAGATGACCACCTGAGGTACCCCGTAGACATACGCATTGTGACCCACAGAGATGGTATCACCGCCAAAAGCATAACTGGAATCGAAAGTGCCGTCATAGATATAGGTACTACCGCTTATGGTACGGATTACATTGCATTCTCCCTGTTCGAAGGGAGAAAATATCTCGTAGTAACCGCCGTTTATTTCAAGTTCGCCGCCTTCATTATAAAAAACAGCTTTATAAGATGATGAGTAGCCTTCAGAAAACGAGCAGTAACCTGTGTCAGAATCAGATGTATCGTTGATAATCATTGAGGCATCAGATCTGATGCGGAACAAAGCACTGTCGTTACCCTGTGTGCTTCTTTTGATGCTGTAGCCGTTAAGGTCCAGATTGAAAACCGCACCTGAAGGAATCACAACTTCCAAATCATTTGTGTTATCCACCTGTTCAATATCCGCATTGAGAATATATCTGTAATCCGCCTGAGCTTTACTTGCGTGGTTTCTGAGCTGCTCGTAGGTTTCGATGTAATACACAGCTGCCTCCCCTGCTGATGCAAGTTCTTTGTCTGCAGAATACACTAAAGCAGAACTCATTGGTACTGATACAAAAAGAAGCACAAGTACCATCACCATACTCCATATGCGTTTTGAAGTTTTCATCTTTGTATTCCTCCTATAGTTCTTTGCATTAACTCCGCTTTGCAATGTATAAATTCTTGTCTGTGTACGAATATAAATAACACGCGACGGTTTCGCAAGCAGATTTCTGAAAAGCACCTATAATTTTTCAATTATATTATAAATGTTTTCTGCCTGTTTGTCACCACCCCAAATCCTTTTTCAGGGGTGGGAAAAACCACAAATTCCTGAAAAGTGTGGGAAAAAGTGTGGTATGTTTATTTTTTCACAGAAGTTCTGTGGCTTTGTGCAGACAAACCTGCCATAAACATCACAATGGAAACAGTAAAACAGGGCTTTGCCTTTTTTGGGGCATAGTCCTGTTTTTGTTTTGTGGGTTATTTCTGTGCTGTGAATTGTTTGAGTTTACATTAATTGTGCCTACCAAAAGTCACAGGAGGTTGAATATGAAATTTCAGTTAATCATCGACAAAGAAAAAGACGAACAGATTATTTATTTCAGCATCAGAAGGTCCGTCACAAAAATAAACGCTCAGATGAACAAATAAAAGAAGGTCGGCTTACTGATTTGTAAGCCGACCTTTTAAGTTAATTATCATTTTCTGTGCTCTCATTTTTCACAGGCGGTTCTTCACGAAGTAACTGGGGTATAAATTTCTTTGCAAAAGTACCCTTATTTCTTCCTACTATATAGAAATAACCGATTACCGAGAATACCACAGCACCGATAAGATTAACAAACATATCTTTCATTGTGTCAATAATGCCGATATCAAGATATCCACCCTGAATAACATAGGTTATGCCGTCTTTCATGGTAAGAGTTGCACTCTCTATTCCTTCAATTCTTATTGCATCATTAAGTCCCGACGGATTTATAAGAACAGAAGAAAACTCTGTCACCAATCGGTCCTTCTGCATATCAGTGTTTGCAAAGGTATCCATAAAGAATTCAAAGAACTCCCAGACTACACCCACTGTCATAGAAAAGCAAAAAGCAACAAAGGCAACAAAGAGCGGTGACAGATTGATGTGAAACTTCGGTGAGTTGTTCAGAATATCAATCAATGCAAAACCAATAGCCGCCATAAGAAATCCGTTCAGGGTATGAAGCATTGTATCCCACCAGGATATATGGGTGTAAAAAGAACCGATTTCTCCAAGTATTTCCGCAGAAAAGATAAACAGAAGAATTATTGCCTCCAGCGCAACAGGCAAATCTACCCTCAACCATTTTTCCACAATAAAAGGAATATTGAACAGTGCCAGAGTGAGTATGCACAGAAACACAGAATAATAGTCTGCACGGATGAATCTGTGAATCATAACCGCGATTACAATCACACTGAGAACTATATTCAGTATGCCTTTTGATTTAAGATATTTTTTCAAACTAAACTTCATAGTACCTCCCTAACAAAACCCACTGACTGATTCTCTCAAATCAGAGTGTGCCTATAAATTTCAGGAAATTTTCCTTTCCTTCCGAAGTTCTTTTATATACACCTGCATCTTTCAGCACTTCAAGAAATACAAGTCCCAACTCGTTTCTGAAGATTTCATCAATGTTTTCTTCATGGACTCTGTGGTACTTTTTCATAAATTCATTCACCCAACAGGCGTGACTGCTGATTTCAGGAATCTGTGAAATATCCTTGCCGCTCAGAATTGCTTCTTTCATAAGAATAAGCTCTTCTCTGAGTCTTGATGGAAGTACCGCCAGACCCATAACCTCAATAAGTCCGATGTTTTCTTTTTTGATATGATGAAGGGAGCTGTGAGGGTGGAATACTCCCAGAGGGTGCTCCTCAGTGGTAATGTTGTTTCTGAGTACAATATCCATCACAAAACTCTTTTCTCTTCTGTAGAGTATGGGTGTGATGGTGTTGTGCTGCTCATCACCTGTTCTTGCAAATATAAACGCATCTTCGTCCGTATAGTTTTTCCATTTATTCAGAATATGACAGGAGAGCGACAGCAGTTCATCTTCATTTTCACTTTCCAGCCTTATGACAGACATAGGCCATTTCACAATACCGCAAGCTACATTTTCAAAACCTTCCACAGAAAACTCTGTTTCTACCTGTGCACGATTAAGGGCAAACTCATATCTGCCTCCCTGAAAATGCTCGTGAGAAAGAATGGAGCCGCCTACAATAGGAAGGTCTGCGTTTGAGCCTATAAGATAATGAGGAAACTGCTTTGAAAAATCAAAAAGCTTTCTCAGGGCACCTTCGTCAATGACAATAGGCGTATGTTCATCACTGAAAACAATGCAATGCTCATTATAATAAACATAGGGTGAATACTGCAGATACCACTGTTTGCCGTCAAGAGTAACGGGAACAACTCTGAGATTCTGCCTTGCAGGGTGATTTATCCTGCCCATATATCCCTCGTTTTCTTTACAGAGCACACACTTGGGGTATCCTGTCTGCTTCTGTTTTTTTGCAGCCGCAATATCTCTTGGGTCCTTCTCGGGTTTTGAAAGATTGATGGTAATGTCAATCTCACCATACTCGGTGCTGACTTTCCACCTTAAATCCTTTTTTATTCTGTATCTTCTTATGTAGTTGCTGTCCCCGCTGAGCTTGTAAAGCATATCTGTGGCTTTTTCGGGGGACTGTCTGTAATTATCAGCAAAATCCCTGATAACCTCAGAGGGTCTTTTCACAAAAACTCCCATAAGTTTTGTATCAAACAAATCACTATAGGTTACGGTATTTTCTGCAATAAGACCTTTTTCGTATGCTATATCAAGAAGACCTTCAAGTATTTCTTCCAGGGTTTCTTCGTTATCGTCTGTAAACTTCGCAGGAAAGCCCTCCACAGGAGAGTCAATCTCAAAAATATCCAGAATACTGTTTATGGTATAATCTCTGTCTTCAGGAGAAATAAGACCTGTATTTATTCCATAGGAAACCAACCTGTTTATCAGTATGTCAAGCACACAAACCCTCTGCCTTTCTTTTATCTTATCGAACACATTATTTCTCAGAAAATCTATATATCATAATACCCACTGATGTATCATATTGTCAAGAGAAACCGACACAGACTATCTGCTGCATAAAACAACACCCCTGTGTTTTACAGGGGTGTTGTTATGTGATTAAAATAAAAAGCATTGAAAAAACCAACATATTTTGCTACACTGAGTTTACGGAGGGATTACAATGAAATTTGACATAAACAAACTGGTCTGGACACGAGAGCCTGCAGACTTTCTCATTACAGAAGACAGAATCGAGATAACCACCGGACCACACACCGATTTGTGGCAGAGAACCTACTATCATTTCCGCAATGATAACGCTCCTGTGCTTCAACTTTCAACTGAAGAAAAGTTCTTTTCCTTTACTGTTAAAACAAGTTTTGACAATAAACACCGTTTTGACCAATGCGGAGTTGTAATGTATCTTGACAGCGACAACTGGCTGAAAGCCTCCATTGAATATGAAAATGAAAAGTTTCAGCATCTGGGCAGTGTGGTCACAAACTCAGGTTACTCTGACTGGGCAACTACTGTAATCGATGCAGACATAAAAACTATGTGGTACAGACTCAGCAGACGTGAAGACGATTTCTGCATTGAGTGCTCACAAGACGGCATAAACTTTTCTCAGATGAGGATATGCCATATGCACAAAGCTCAGGGAGAAATCAGTTTTGGCATCTACGCCTGCAGTCCCGAGGATTCTTCATTCACGGCAGTCTTTACAAATATGGAGATTACCGAGTGTAAATGGCTTGCCCACCAAGGACAAAAGCCCGACAAAGAAATATAATCACACAAAGAAAACGCTTGAAGCAGAGGTTCTGTTTCAAGCGTTTTTTATTTATTCTGTTGCCCAATCAGGCAAAGATTCAAAGGAGACGATTTCTCCTTTATATGGAAAACTTATTCTGCAGGAGTAAAGCATAGGAGATTTACATTCACTTTTAGAGCCGTACTTATGGTCGCCCACAAGGGGAAATCCCCTGCTTGAAAACTGTACCCTTATCTGATGACTTCTGCCTGTATGAAGGCGTATACGTACAAGAGAAGGGTCTTTATCACTAAGCCGTACATACTCAAGTTTTGCCTCTTTGACACCTTTGCGGAGTCTTGTGACCACAAAAACCTTGTTCTTACGGGAATCCTTGAAAAGCAAATCCTCAAACACGCCTTCTTTCGGAGGAATTCCCTGCACACAAGCCACGTACTCCTTTATCATTTCTCCCTGCTGAATGGACCTTGAAAGTGTTGCGGCGGTCTTCTTGTTGCGAGCATAGACCATAACTCCGCCTACGTTCATATCAAGCCTGTGCACAGTGTAAACCTCTCCCCCAAACTCTGCTTTTATAAGTTCAGGAATACCTGTCTCACTATCAATTCCTACAGGTTTCACGCATACTGTTAAGTTTTTATCTGAGTATAAAATATCCATCTTCACTTTCCCGATTCAGCAGGCAGTAGCATATTTACTTTATACTGCCATTGATGATAATAATTGAAAGCACCGCAGGCTTTCTGATGTCGTCATGGAAGTTTGCAAAACACTCCTTAATTAATGCCAAAGAACTTCATACATAATAATTATATCAAACTCAGAAATACTTGTCTATAAACTCTTGCAGATTAAAGAAACTTTCAATGAAAATAACAGCCCCGCTCAGTAACGAGCGGGGCTGAGTTAATCAGTCAGAGATGACTAAGATTACTTTGTAATTTCTACGATATCAGAATATACAACAATAATGTCATCAGAGCCTTCTACCTTATACTGAACATAAGCTCTTGCCACCCAGGTATCGCCTGTTGCAACATTTGCTTTTGTCCATGAATAAGAGCCTACCGGTGTCTTGTATGATACAGGAGGAACTCGGTTATAAACACTTGTATCGGTTGTGCCGATTACAAGGTTATCACCTGTATAGTTGTTCTTATTAACCGCAAGAATACCTGCAGTTACATAAGTAACTCCCAGCTCTTCCTCGGGAACATACCAGCTGTAGTAGAATGTGTTCTTTGTTTCTACAGTAACTGTATCAATCGTATCAACTGCAATAAGAATCTGATAATCGATTACTTCATCTTCTGGTACGAACACAGCTTCAACTGTTGCAGGTGCAGAGGGATACAGATAGTAGTTGGGACTATAACTCTTAACTTCGCCGTTTATAGTCCAGTATGCAAACTTCATACCTGCAGGTGCTTTATCAGCTGTCAGGGTAACCTTCTGGTTTGCAATGAATTTACCGGTAGAATCTGTGTTACCGGTACCTGTACCGCCAATAATCACAACCTCATAGTAAACATTACGTACTGCCCATTTTGCAAGAACTGTTACGTCCTCACCAGCCTTAAGTTTAGCCTGAATCTGCTCAGCTGTCATATTCCAGCCTGTAAATTCAAAGCCTACCTGGTTAGGTTCTGCAGGGAAAATAATCTCATCACCATATGCGTAATACTGCATATCCAGAATCTGACCTGAGCCCTTTGCTGCCTTATCATTCATAAAGAGCACTGAGTTCAGACCTACATAGTCTGTCAGATACAGAGCCTTGATGTGATCGTTACCTGTTGTAATGAAACTGTAGGTATATTTGTTTGTAAGAATTACGCCGCTCTTGGCATTTACCCAACCGATAAACTGCTTACCGGTGATAACGTTTGCAATAACAGTTACGTTTACGCCTATGGAAGCCTTGGAGTTGTAATAACTGAGACCCTGAGGACGATACTCTTCATTGTTGATTGCAATCTTGAAACCTGTACCGCTGACAACATCAATCTGGAGCAGACCTGTTGTTACAACCACAGGAATTACAACTCTCTTGTACTGGGCTGTGATTACCAGGTCACCGGTAACATTGTCAAAGGTCTTGTTCCAACCTATAAAGTTATATCCGCTCAAAGCAGGCGGTGTGGGTGCCGTTGCCGATTCTCCGTGTTTTATAACCTGTTCTGAAAGAATATTTCCGGACTTGTCAACGAAGATTACTGTATGTGTAATCTCACCAACATCAGGAAGTTCGGGTTCTTCCTCAGGACCATCAGGATCAACCTCGTCACCTGTTGAAGGAGGATCAATCTCGTCATCTGTTGAAATTTCATCATCTGTTGAAACTTCATCATCTGTTGAAACCTCGTCATCAGTTGAAGGTCTCACGGGAACGTCCGGTTCGATTTCATCATCTGTTGAGTCAGAAAGTTTCTCAACAAGGAGAATCATTGTTTCTGTATCAAATGTGAATCTGTAGATACCGCCGGAAGCGATAAATGTAAGTTTCTCTGCCTCTGTCATAAGAGCCAGACCTGTTGTTTCATCAGCAAATGTGCTGTTTGCAGAGTAGATTTCTCCGCCGTAATTGATGCAGATCTTGTGTGTACCTTCTTCAACTCTGAGCGTTACCACATACTTGGTGCCCTCAGTGTTGACCATCAGGCTGTCGAACTCTGCAAAGGAAGCATGAAGTCTTACAGACTTCTTGTAAAGGGCTGTTACCGTAATGGATTCGGTAATATAGTCAATTGCCTTATCCCAGCCTACAAATACATAGCCGTCACGAACAAGTCCTGCAGGTGCAATTGCTGCACTGCCGTACTTAACTGTCTGAGTTTCCAGCACTGTACCATCGTAGTCCACGAAGGTTACTGTAACATCATCAGTTACACGGATAACCTCAAGTTTGTTGGTTGCTGTGTTGAATCTGAACAGATATGTGCCGCCCTGTGCTATGAGTGTACAGTCACCTGCAGCTCCGTCCATCTCCCAGCCTGTTGCTGATGTGTGTACTGTTGAGTCTTCAATAGTACCGTTGTTACCAAACCAGATATCGTCCTTATTGATCTTGAATTTATACTCACCCTGAGCAAGGTCAAGAACATAAGTGTATACACCCTGAGTATCTGTGCCTCTCATGGGTGATGTAAGACCCCAATCGTTGAATGTGCCTCTGAGGTAGAGAGTTTCGTCTCCGCCATACTTGGCAACAATTGTGGTATCACTTGTAATGAATGAGAAGTCTGCACTCCAACCTGAGAAGGTGTAGCCATCTCTTACAGGAGCAGCGGGAGCGGTTGCACTCTTACCGTATTCCACTCTCTGAGTGCTGATGATTGAGCCGTCCCAGTCTGTGAAGGTAACCGTGTAGGTTTCACCCTTGTAAAGAATTTCAAGCATTCTTGTTGATGTGTTGTAACGGAAGGTGTATGTACCGCCTGAAGCGTTGAGTGTACAGTCACCTGCATCCCATACCATTTCCCAACCAACTGGTGAAGTTGCAACAGTTGAGTTTTCAATAGTACCGTTATTTCCGAACCAATCGTTCAGATGCTTTACTTTGAACTTGTAACTTCCTGCGTTAAGGTTAAGTGTAAGAGTGTAAAGGTCTCCGCCTGCGGGAACAAATGCACGACCGGACTCCCAGTCTGTCATCTCACCCATGAGGCTTACCTTGTTTTCAGCAAAGGTTGCTGTAACAACTGTGTTCTCATAAATCCATGAGAAGTCTCTGTCCCAACCTGTGAATACATAACCTGATCTTGTGGGATCCGCAGGAGCGTATGCAGGATTTCCTCTCTTGACATACTGAGTCTTGAGTGTTGCTCCGTTCCAGTTCTTGAAGGTTACTGTGTAAGTGGGTGCAACGTAAAGGATTTCGAGCATTCTTGTTGCGGTGTTGAAACGGAAGGTGTATGTGCTGCCTGATGCGTTGAGTGTGCAGTCGCCTGCATCCCAGTTCATCTCCCAACCCACATCAGATGTATAGGTGGTTGTGTCATCAATCCAGCCATTGTTTCCGTACCAACTGTCACCCTGCTTAACCTTGAACTTGTACTGACCTGGTGCAAGGTAAATCTTGCCCTGATAGATAGTACCGCTTACAAGTGAAAGCTTGGTGCCCTGCCAGTCGTTGAAGTCACCCATGATATACACACCATTGTCCCAATACTGGGCAGTGAATGTTGTGTTACCTGTGATGTACCAGATGTCGCCGTCCCAGCCTGCGAAGATGTAACCTGTTCTTACAGGATCTGAAGGAGGTGTAGCAGCTGTGCCGTATGCAACGGACTGAGTCTTCAGGACTGCACCGTTCCAGTTAACGAACTTAACTGTGTACATCTTGGGAGTTGCTTTGTAAACTGCTGTTACTCTCAGAGGAGCAATAACATTTGTGAAGTCCATATCCCAACCTGTGAAGACGTAGGTGTAACCATCGTCTGCAGGTCTTGTGAATGTGCCTGTGGGTGCTGTAGCACTGCCGCCGGGCTCAACAACTTCTGTCTTGATAACAGTGCCGTCCCAGTCAACAAAGGTTACCTTGAACTCACTGCCTACATACTCAACCTCAAGCATATGAGTGGAGATTGTGTATGTGAAGATGTATGTGCCGCCGCCTGCGATAAGAGTACAGTCACCTGCAGATGCGTCCATCTCCCAACCAACATCTGAGGTTGTGATGGTTGTATCTGCGATTGTGCCCCAGTTACCGAACCAGTTACCTGAGTCTACAACCTTGAACTTGTATGTACCTTCTTCAAGTTTCAGCTGAAGTGTTACCTTATCCTTATCTGTTGTAACAAGGAAAGGAGTAGCGGAAGCGTTCCAGTCGTTGAATGTACCTGCCAGAGTAACTGAGCTTGCAACGCCCTTAAGATACTTGGCTGTAACTGTGGTGTCCTTAGTGATGAAGTAGTAGTCGGTATCCCAACCCTGGAATACGTAACCGTCCTTGATTTCAACCTCGGGAGCAGTTGCGCTCTTACCGTACTCAACAGTCTGAGTTGCAAGAACTGTGCCGTCTGAGTCTACGAAGGTAACAGTGTAGGTGTTAATCTTCTGCTCATACTTTGCAGTAATTGTAGTATCTGCTGTGATGTTTGAGAAGTCCTTATCCCAGCCTGCGAAGATGTAGCTGTACTGAGCGTCGCTTTCTCTTGTGGGAGCCTCAGGAGCCTTTGCAGCAGTTGAGCCGATTACTGTCTGGGTTGAAATCACCCTACCATCGTAATCCACGAAGGTTACTGTGAAGGTTTCTGTTGAATGGAGAACCTCCAGTTTGTTTGTAGCTGCATTGAATCTGAATGTGTACAGACCGCCTGTTGCATTAAGGATAATGTTTCCAAGCGCAAGGTTTGTACGAAGTTCGATACCTGATGCAGAATTTACCTTTGTTGTGTCAAGAACTGTACTTGCACTTGTGTACCATACGTCATTCTGGAGAAGTTTGAACTCGTAAGAGCCTGCCTCCAGAGCAATGGATACTGTGAATACGTTGCTTGTGCCTTCTCTTGACATACTTGTGTCTGTTGCCCAATCACCCCAGGAGCCAACCAGATAGAGCTGATTGTCCTTGTACTGAGCAGTGACTACAGTATTTTTAGTGATGTTTGTGAATTCCTTATCCCAACCTGTGAAGATGTAGCCTACTCTTACGGGGTCAGCAGGAGCTGTAGCGTCCTCACCGAAACCAACCTCTGCAATGTAGATGACTGTGCCATCAAAGTCAACGAAGGTTACAGTAAGCTTTGTATCGTCCTTGAGATAAACTGCGGTTACTTCTGTATCTTCTGTAATTGAGGAGATATCTGTATCCCATTCGGAGAAGATGTATCCGTTGATAACAGGAGCCTCGGGAGCAACAGCAGCCGCGCCGTGCTTAACCATCTGAGTGGAGAGTATCTCTCCGCCAAGACCCTTGAATACAACCTTATACTCAACGGGAGCATACAGAACTTCAAGCATCTTTGTTTCAAGATTGAAGTTGAAGGTGTATGTACCGCCGGAAGTTGTCAGCGAGCAGTTATCTGCGCCTGCAACCATCTCCCAGCCGATATCAGAAGTTGTGATTGTTGTGTCAATGATGTTACCTGCGTTACCGTACCAGTTATCCAGGTTCAGAAGTTTAAAGAAGTATCTGCCTGCAGATAAGGTCATTTCGTAAGTAACAATGTTGCTGTCCTCAGTAAAGGTCATCGCAACACCCTCAGCCCACATATTGAAGGAGCCGTAAAGGTAAACTGTGTTGTCCTTGTACTGTGCAGTAACTGTTGTGTCGCCTGTAATGCTTGAGAAATCCTTGTCCCAGCCTGTGAATACATAACCTGCTCTTACAGGTGCTGCGGGGGCTGCTGCAGCCTTGCCGTAGCCTACATACTGAGTAGAAAGGACTGTGCCGTCGTGGTCAACAAAGATTACTGTGTACTGTGTTGTATCCTCAACATAAACTGCAGTTACGACAGTATCTGCCTCAACCTTTGTAAAGTCCTTATCCCAACCTGTGAAGATGTAGCCTTCTCTTGCGGGAGCCTCAGGTGCTGTAGCATCTGCACCAAGCTTTATCTTCTGTGAACTGAGCTCTGTGCCGTCGTGATCCACAAAAGTAACTGTGTACTCTACGGGAGTGTACAGGATTTCAAGGAAGTGTGTGGTAGTGTTGTAATTGAAGGTGTACTTACCG
>JAZQHL010000010.1:0-7115 GCA_045540595.1 Ruminococcus sp. | reverse complement strand
CACTGTCCTCAGAATATTCCCATAAGGGAAAAACTCAAAGAAGCACAGAAAGAACTTGAAACTCCCATTTACAGAATAGCAAGAAAAATTGCACCTCTTTTTACAAAGTTCTGATAAAAGCTTTTTATTGACATTGATTTACATGTTTTGATATAATTGAACTCAATGATTCTGTTATGCCTTTAAGGAGGGTTAGGTGTGAACAATATACCTGTGCCTTACAATGGTAAGGAAAAGTATATTTTTGTAAGTTATTCCCATAAGGATTCCCATAAAGTTCTCCCTGTTATTTCCCGTATGATAGCAGATGGTTACAGAGTGTGGTTTGACCAGGGAATTGACCCCGGCAGTGAGTGGGACGAAAATATTGCACAGCATATAAATAGCTGTGGTTATTTTGCAGCTTTTATTTCGGATAATTACATTGCTTCGAGTAATTGTTGTGACGAACTCAGTTATGCCCGTGACCTTGATAAAGACAGACTTGTTGTTTATCTGGAGCAGGTAAACCTGCCTTCGGGAATAGCAATGCGTATCAACAGAATTCAGTCTATCTTTATGTATAAATATACTGATCAGGAGATGTTCTATCAGAAACTTCTATCTACGCAGAATCTTGAATCCTGTGCAGCTGTGAAACCTAAGACTGACGCAGCACAGCCTGCACAACAGACAACTTCCGATAACAAAGCGGACAGCGTGCAGACGGTTTATTATACACAGCCTGATTATACTCAAAAAGAACAAATTAACCAGGCGGCTCCAATCAATGAAAAGCCTGTGGTTGCACCTGTGTCCAGGAAGAAAAAAGTAGCAGGACTGATTACATTTATTATTGCTGCTGCACTGTTTATACTTTCTCTGGCTTTTATTGATGTTCCTGCAACAGGCTTTGTGTTGTCACTGTTTTCTACAGTGGTATCTTTCCTGACCTTCACAGGTTTTCTGGATAATAAAGTCCTGAGAATAATGAATAACGTGATTTTTGGTGTCAATCTGTTTTTAGGAATAACCTTTGCAGGTATGGGACTTGGTGAACTCGTGATTTTCTGCGCTGTTTTCAGTATTATTGCGATTGTTCCTTTGTGGATAATGCTTAATATCAAAAAATATAAAAATCGTAAATGATGACCAATACTATAAAACGGCTATAACTTCTATAGCCGTTTTCTTTGTGCGCTTTATGCTGTTTGAAAATAAAAAAACCGCCAACGGCGGAGTGGGGCAGAGTAATACAGAATAAAACAGCAAGATTTATATTCAGATAGAATTTAAAGAAAAACTGATAAAAGTGAAATAACCCTTGACCGTGTTTCTTTACACATCAGTCAAGGGTTACTTCTGTTCACTCTTATTATCTAACATCTTTGGTTACCTCGCATTTCTTCAGATTGTTTTTGACCTTGTCCTTTTTTCTCCGATTTCCTGATCACTTCATTTTCATTTCTTTCTCATAAGTGAGATTTACTTGAGTGTGGTTTTCTTTGATAGGGGACTTAGTCTTTTCCTTTGGGTTAAAGTGTAAGTTTTTGGAGGTTATGACTCCTTTGGTTTTTTTCTTCAGACTTTGATTTTTTGATCTTGAAAAATTAGATTTGTAAATTCTTTGTTGATCTTAATCTGTTATACTTTACAGATTATGTTGTACCTGTTTTATGTTTGTACTTGTTTTTTAGTCTGTAAGAATTTAACCATTCAACTTATTAACTTTTACCTCAGGTTGTTACCTCTTCATTGGTATCATCCTTTCTGTCTATAATATACCATAGGGATGGGGTATTTTCAAGTTGGGAAAATATACAAACTTAACATAAGTTTTTAATATAAAACATAGAAATTGTATCACCTGTACTAAATAATGCGGATTTTATGTTGACAAATTTACTTTATTTCTGATATACTAAAAATGTTGAGCGGCTTTGTTCCGCTCTTTTTTTATGTTTATCTGCTTTATTTTGCTGGTGTTTACCGGAATGATCAGAGAATAAGGGGTTGTTGTCTTAATTTGTAAAGATTTGCTTGCGTTAATCAGCTTTAAGTGGTATAATCTACAATGTATAATTATAATACAATAATAATGTGTTTTGGAGGATTATTATGTCAAAAAAAACTCCTCTTGTTACAATGATTACATATTGCTATAACGGAGATCGTTTTGTGTCAAAATACTTTGATGCAATTCTTAATCAGACTTATTCCAATATAGAATTGTTCTTTTTCAATAACGGCTCACAGGATCGCACAGGTGAGATTGCCGAGAGTTACCGCGAAAGACTTGAGGCAAAAGGTGTAACTTACAATCTCATAACAGTTCCTGAGAACAACCCCAGAACCTGCCAGCTTAAGGTTGACGCTATCCGTCAGATGAAGGGTGATTATTATTTCGGTTGTGACAGTGATGATATTCTTCATCCTGAGTACATCGAAACAATGATGGGTTACCTTGAGGAACACCCCGAGAAAGGTATAGTTTACTGTCAGCTTAACCGTGTCAGAGAATCTGACGGTTCTTTGCTCAGTGTGTATAAAACCACACCCCGTACTCAGCCGGGTGAAGCCATTTATGATATTGTTGTTAACCGTAACGCAATATTCCCTGCTATCTCCTATATGATGAGCACAAAGTGGCTTGATAAGATCAACCCTGAAAGAGAATTCTATATTTCTCCTATCGGTGAAAACTTTCAGATGCAGATTCCTTTTTTATATCATAATCTGCAGGGGTACATCGAAAGGCCTCTGGGTGATTACACAATCCGTACAGACAGTTTTTCTGCTCAGGTGGACAACAGAAAAAAACTGAGCCTTATGGAAGTTGAGGAACGCACTATAAGTGAATCTCTGAAGCTTCTTGGTGATGAAGCTTATTCAGAATACCAACCCATTGTCCACACCCGTATCAGCAAAGATAAGTTCTATGTTGCTATTGCTGTTGGAGAGAAAGAACTTGTAAAAGGGTTTTATAAACAACTGAAATCCGAAGGTATATGCACAATGAAAGAAAGATGTGCTTACCTGTTGTTCAGACTCGGTTTGTATAAAAAATTTATTAAGTAATCGGTTCTTTTGTCAGAAAGGCGAAAAATGAAAAAGAGTATCAAGAATATCTTTTTCGGAATCCTGGGACAGGTTATTACCATCGCTCTGGGAATTGTTCTTCCGAAATTGTTTATTTTTTCCTATGGATCAGAAGTTAACGGAATGTTATCTTCTGTAAATAACATATTCAGTTATATTGCTTTGCTTGAGGCAGGCGTAGGCACCGCAACTTTGCAGGCTCTTTACGGTCCTGTTGCAAATAATCACTATAGTAACATCAACAGCATCCTTGCTGCTACGGACAGATTCTACAAGCGTGTAGGTTTCCTGTATCTTGTTGCAATATTGGTTTTTGCAGGAGTTTACCCCTTCTGTGTTCAGTCTGAAATTGATCATATTGTTATAGTTCTTGTAATTCTGTTTATCGGTCTTAGCAATGTAATCAACTTCTTCTTTCAGGGTAAATACAAACTACTGCTTCAGGCAGAAGGAAAACAGTATATCATAACAAATGTGACAACTGTCATACATACCTTTGTCAGCATTTCAAAGATTGTTCTGATTTTTGCAGGCTTTTCTGTTGTTGCAATCACTATGGCACAGTTTGTTCTGAACATTGTGCAGATGCTATACTATACAGTTTACATCAAGAGGCATTACAAATGGCTTGATCTGAAAGTAAAACCTGATAAAGAATCAATTTCTCAGAGTAAAAATGTTATTGTACATCAGGTGTCTTTGCTGATTTTCAACAACACAGATGCTATAGTACTGTCTGTTTTCTGCGGTTTCAAAGCTGCAAGTATCTATGCTCTGTATAACCTTTTGTTTGAGATGGTGTCAACGCTGCTCAGTAATGTGCAGTCAGGTTTTGTGTATAAAATGGGCCAGCTATGTAACTCGGACAGAGAGGCTTTCAAGAAATACTACGAACCCTGGGAGCTTTTTACAATAACAATCTCCTTTGCTATGTATTGCATAACTTATATTTTCATCACACCTTTTATCGGTCTGTATACAGCAGGTGCAGATATTAATTATGTGGACTTCTGGCTTCCTGTGCTGTTTGTAATTATCAAGATTATGGTATCAGGTAGAGGAACTTCAGGCTATGCAGCCAGCTTTGCAGGTCATTTCAAACAGACTCAGTGGCGTTCTGTGATAGAAATGGTAATCAATATTGTAGTTTCTCTTGTTGCAGTTATTTTTATCGGTATTTACGGAGTTCTCGTGGGAACAATAGCAGCCCTTCTTTACCGTAGCAATGATATGATTATCTATAATTCCAGACACATTATTATGCGTTCTCCCTGGATAACATACAAACGATGGTTGACAGGAATTGTAGTGTTTGTAGCAACAGCATACCTTGCAGGGCTGATTCCCATGAACACATCAACATATTTAAGTCTTATTCTTTGGTGCATACCTGTGGCAATCTGCGTTGTTGCTTTGTTTTTCGTGTCTGCATTGGTTACAGACCTTAAAACAAGCAAACTGATGTTCACAATGGCAAAGGATATATTCAGAAAGAAGAAACAATAACCTTTAACAAAGGGAGAGATATAAATGAAAGTTGTTATTTTAGCGGGCGGATACGGCACCCGTATCAGTGAGGAAAGTCAGAATAAACCCAAACCTATGATTGGTCTGGGCGGACACCCTATTCTCTGGCACATTATGAAAACATATTCTCATTACGGATATAATGAGTTTATTATCTGTGCAGGCTATAAGCAGTATGCCATAAAGGAGTATTTTGCAAACTACTTTCTGCATTGCTCAGATGTGACCTTTGACTTTACAAACTCCAATAAAATGACAATTCATTCAGAGCATGCTGAGCCCTGGAAGGTAACAATTGTTGATACAGGCTACAACACCATGACAGGCGGAAGAGTAAAGCGCATCAAGGATTTTGTAGGAAACGAGCCCTTTATGCTTACATACGGTGACGGTGTTGCGGATGTGAATATAGAAGAACTGGTAAAGTTCCATAAAGAAAACGGGCATATAGCAACAATCACTGCAGTTTCTGTAGGTCAGAGATTCGGTTGCCTCTGTATTGAAGACGACAACAGGGTTTCTTCTTTCAGAGAAAAAAGTGTTATGGACGGCAGCAGAGTAAATGCAGGTTTTATGGTGCTTGAGCCCGACATCTTCAACTACATTGACGGTGATGATACCGTTTTTGAAAAAGAACCTCTGGAGGCTGTTGCCAGACTTGGTGAACTTGATGCATATATCCACAACGGCTTCTGGAAACCAATGGATACATTAAGGGAAAAGCTCCAGCTGGAAGAAATGTGGGAAAGCGGCAACGCTCCCTGGAAGGTTTGGTAAACGATGGATCTTTCATTTTACAAAGGCAAAAAAGTTCTGGTTACTGGCCACACAGGCTTCAAAGGTACCTGGCTTTGCCGCATTCTTATTAATGCAGGTGCTGTTGTTGTGGGTTATTCAACTGTACCTCCCACAGACCCTGCACTTTTCTATCTGGCAGATATTGAGGATAATATGACCTCATATATTGCAGATATCCGCGATTATGACACTTTACTGAGTGTGTTTGAAAAAGAGCAGCCTGAGATTGTTTTTCATCTGGCTGCACAGGCAATAGTCCGTGACGGATACAAAGAGCCTGTATACACATACGCTACCAATGTTATGGGCACAGTGAATATCTGTGAATGTGTAAGAATCAACCCTTGTGTCAAATCTTTCCTTAATGTAACAACAGACAAGGTTTATGAAAACTGCGAGAATAACATAGCTTTTACAGAGGATATGCCTCTTGACGGTTACGACCCTTACTCAAACAGCAAATCCTGCTCAGAGCTTGTGACTCACAGTTACAAGAAGTCTTTCTTTGATAATGCAGGTGTTCCTGTTTCAACCTGCAGAGCGGGTAACGTAATCGGCGGCGGAGATTTTGCCAAGGACAGAATTATCCCCGACTGTGTCAGAGCAATGGAGAAGGGTGAGGAGATTATAGTCCGCAATCCTAATTCCACACGTCCTTACCAGCACGTGCTTGAGCCTCTGAAGATTTATCTTACCATTGCACAGAAACAGTATGAAGATAAATCTTTTCAGGGCTATTATAATGTAGGTCCCGATGACAGGGATTGCCGTACCACCGGAGAACTGGTCACACTTTTCTGCAGACTCTGGGGTGAGGGTGCAAGCTGGAAAGATGTCAGTGAAGCTGATGCACCTCACGAGGCAAATTTCCTTAGACTTGATACAACAAAGGTCAAGACAACTTTTTCCTGGCAGCCCAGATGGTCTGTTGAGGAAGCGGTTGAAAAAATAATAGAGTGGACTAAAGTTTATTTTAATAAGGGAGATATCCCTGCTGTTATGGATAAGCAGATAGCAGAATTTTTCAGTTGAGGAGTGTTAAATATGTTTGAAAATAAAACCGAAATTCAGGCAAGAGAAGAAATCCTTGCCCTTGTAGCAGAGTACTGCGATACTTTCAAGCGCCGTCCCGAGTATAAGGAAGGTGACAGAATTTCCTATGCAGGCAGAGTTTTTGACAGCAAGGAAATGGTGAATCTTGTTGACTCTTCTCTGGAGTTCTGGCTTACATCAGGTCATTACTGTGATGAGTTTGAGCAGAAACTGGGTGAGTACCTGAATGTAAAGAATGTATCCCTTGTAAACTCAGGCTCTTCTGCAAACCTTCTTGCTTTCTTTGCTCTTACTTCGCATCTTCTCGGTGACAGAAGAATCCGCCGCGGTGATGAAGTAATTACAGTTGCAGCAGGTTTTCCCACAACTATTTCTCCCATTATCCAGTTTGGTGCAGTGCCTGTGTTTGTTGATGTAACAATTCCTCAGTACAATATTGATGTTGATCAGCTGGAGGCTGCCCTCAGCGAAAAGACAAAGGCTGTTATGCTTGCTCATACATTGGGCAATCCCTTCGATGTTCAGGCAGTAAAGGATTTCTGTCTGAAGCACAATCTGTGGCTGATTGAGGATAACTGCGATGCACTGGGCAGTAAGTTTACAGTAGACGGTGAGGAAAGATTCACAGGTACAATCGGTGATATCGGTACTTCAAGTTT
>JAZQHL010000009.1:0-13964 GCA_045540595.1 Ruminococcus sp. | reverse complement strand
TCCGACTTGTTAATGGTTTTCTTTGCAAACAGTCCGCCAAGGAAGATGAATAACGGCATATGGAAGGAATAAAGACAGATTTCCATCCATTTCATTGCGTCACCATTTACAATGAACACATTGTTTGCAGAGTGTCCCATAACTACACACAGAATGAGAAAAAACTTGATGTTGTCCCATTTTGCAACTCTTGCAACGGGGGGAGTTAATTTACTCATAGGATTCCTCCTTTTGATTAATGCGAATATAATTATATTGATAAACCTGTGCTTTGTCAATTGCACAGAAAAGAAAAACCGCAGTGCAAAAAATGTACTGCGGTTTGATGCTATGAATTAATCAGAATTTGCAATGCTTTTAAGCTGGTTCTGGTTTATATCTGTCAGGGTGTCACAGATTGCAATTTTGCGGATTATGCTTTTCATTGTGCACTCAAGCTCTCCGCCTTCAGAGTAATCAGCGGGGAAGATGAAGTTTACCCTGTCCTTTATGAGCAGGTCTTCAACCTTTCTCCTGTCACCCTGTGAGTAAACTGCAATGGAAGTTCCGCCGTAAGCCTGCATCATTTTCATACAGGGCACATCAGAAAGACCGTCACCGATGTAAATCATATTTGAAAAAGGAACTCGCTTTGAGTCGTCGGGCATTGAGCGGTTCAGATCTTCATCGTTTGATACATCAAGCACACCCTTGTTTATACGGTATACAAACTGAGTTTTGTTGGTGTAGTTAACGGCTGTCTTCGGCCATACAGCAACCCCTGTTTCGTCAAAGTAATATTCACAGGCGAATATTTCCTTGAACTTTGGGGCAATCTCTGTACCCTCGATAATCTCTTTCATTCCTGAGGAGATGATGTAATGTTCAACTACAACGCCCTGCTCTTCACCATACTTGTTTATACGGTCAAACCAACTTTCTACACCGTTGTAGAATTCAACAGACTTTCCGTGATTCACCAGGTCTTCACGTCTGAGTTCTTTGCCGTGGCGTCTTGATTCGCGGACAGAGGCATACATATACGCAAGTATTCCGTCCATTTTCTGTTCTCTGCCAAAGTCATTTGCCAACTGCCAGAACTGGGAACTTTCCATTCCGAGGCTGGGAATAAAGGCAAACTCCTGCATATCACGGGTGCTGAGGGTTTTATCAAAGTCGTACATTATGGCAACTATGGGCTTGGATTTCATAACACCACTCCTACTGAAGGATTAAATTACTGTGCTTTGTAAGTTGTGATTTCTACAGAGATAAGTTTTACATTCTCAAGGGGTTTGTTGTCTTCAGCATTTACCTCAACAGCAGCAATAGCATCAACAACGTCCATTCCGTCAATTACCTGAGCAAAAACAGTGTGACCGCCCTTTGCTCTGAGAGCGCCGTCAAGGTGAATGTTACCGCCGTTTGCTTTGTAAAGATCCATAACCTCATCAGTGATAGCGTAGCTCAGAGGAGCAATACCGCCGATGTAATCGTTGATGAAGGAGTCAGCATTCTGGAACTGAGCAACGAAGTTTGCACCGTATGCTTGAACGTACTGGTTGTAGATGTTTACATACTGCTGATATGTTGCATCGTAATCAATAGAAGAAGCATCAAAGGTATCGGCGCCTGCCTGATTAATGAAGAACTGGCTGCCGTTGGTGTTTACACCGCTGTTTGCCATAGCAACAGAACCGCGGATATTGTAGAGAGTATCACAGAACTCATCTTCAAAAGCAGAGCCGAAAGCACTTGTGCCGCCTGTGCCGTTGTGGTTTTCATAGTCTCCGCCCTGAATCATAAAGTCGTTGATTACACGGTGGAAGATTGTGTTGTCATACTTGCCGTTCTTTGCAAGTGTGATGAAGTTTTCAACTGTCTTGGGAGCATTCTCGGGGAAGAATCTCCAGGTGATGTCACCCATAGATGTGTGGAGAATTGCAATCTCTTCACCCTCTGCAGGCATCTCAAGCTGATAGCCTACCTTGTTCTTTGTGTCGTGCTTAACGTTAGCATTTACAGCAGGTCTTGAGCCGTCAGAGTTGTCTGAATTCTCACCTGTTGAATTTGTGGAGCCGTTGTTACAGCCTGTCAGTGCAAAAACACAGCCTGCTGTAAGCAGTGTTACAAGTGCAATGCAGATAAGTCTTTTCAGTTTCATAAGTTTTGTTTCCTTTCAGTTTTGACATTTATAAATTCACTTTTATCAGGAAATTGTCTCCTGACAAGTGATATCTCCTAAAATTTTATAGTTGTTTATATAGGTGTTTCCGCCCAGTTCGTCCATAAACTCAATGGCCGTTGCAATGGAGGTGTAACCTTCTTTTGCTACATCAAATTCAAGACGTACAAGAGTGCTCTTGCCTGTGAAATCGTAGCCTTCAACAGGCTCAGATGCGTTGAACAGGATTGTTCCTGTTATATTTGCGTTATAGATTGTACCGCTGAGAGTGGGGAACATCTCTTTGGAAGAAGACTGTCTCAGCCAGAGAACAGAGTCATCATAAGTAAGAGTTGCCTGAATATTCTCAATAGGGTTGGGAGTAGTCAGATAACAGGTGTAGATGATTCTGTCACCAACATTTACTGTGTAGTCCTTGCCGCCTGTATTTATGGTGGCGGTTTTCTTGGTTTCCACTCTGTCTGCAGGGCCTGCATCAGCAATGTAGGAGTCATCACCATTTGCTTTTTCAGCAGAAGTTTCATTTTCGGTAGCGGTAGTGGTCACGTTTTCTGTTGTTGTCTGAGCGATTTCAGTTTCAGTAACAGATTGAGAAACTGTAGTTTTTTCGGTGGCTGCTTCATCTGCGGTTGCACCGCTTTCACCCTTGCAGGCACAAAGAAGTGTTGTGCATACAAGCAGAAAACAAAGGCTCAGAATAATAAATGGTTTTCTTTTCATATCATACCTCCTTCATAATAAACTATATACAGATTTATTGTACAGTATTTCGTCGGTTTTTTCAATAGAAAATATGTTTATCTTGTGAGGAATATCGCAAAAGCCTTCCACATAGAAATGAATATGAAAGAAAATTTTGCGGAGGCTGAAAATATGACGGACTTTTTACCTGAAGGTTGTCTTATAGAAAATCAGGAAAACAATATGTATATGGAGAGTGTATCTTCACTTTGCGAGGCTTATCGTGAGCAGAGAATCCTTGAGGCAAGGGCTACTGTGTGCGATGCAAATCACAACCTGACAGTAGACCTTGGTTGTATCAGAGGAATTATCCCCAGAAAGGAAGGTGCTCTGGGAATCCGTGAGGGCAGAGTCCGTGATATTGCAGTGATATCAAGGGTAAACCGACCTGTGAGTTTTGTGATAACAGGCTTTGACAGGGACGAAAGCGGTGCAACCGTTGCCACTCTTTCCCGGGAACTTGCACAGAAAAGGTGTATGGAAAGCTACGTCAGCACCTTGTCTGTAGGAGATGTGGTCAATGCAAGGATAACCCACCTGGAAACCTTCGGCGCCTTTGCGGATATCGGCTGCGGCATTGTGGCACTGATGCCCATTGATGCTATATCTGTGTCAAGAATAGAGCATCCCAAAGAGAGATTCACTGTGGGAATGGATATAAAAGCAGTGATTAAATCCATTGAAAACGGCAGAATCAGCCTGAGTCACAAAGAACTTCTGGGCACATGGCAGGAGAATGCTGTGAACTTCAGGGCAGGAGAGACTGTGGCAGGGGTTATCCGTAGTGTAGAAAACTACGGCGCCTTTGTGGAGCTTGCACCAAACCTTGCAGGACTTGCAGAGAGCAAGGACGGAATCCGCGTGGGACAGCAGGCAAGTGTTTACATAAAGAGCATTATTCCCGAAAAAATGAAGGTGAAGCTGATTATTGTTGAAACCTTCGACTATAAATACAGTCCCCAAAGACCCAGATATTATTTTGTAGGTGACCATATGGACGAATTTCTCTATTCACCGCCTGATTGCGAAAAACGGATTGTGTCTGTGTTTGCTTGAGATTTCGGTTTGCATAGCCCATAGAGTCTGTTGTTATAGCCCTGCAGTGTTGCAGGGCTTCTTTATTGTCCCATAAACAGGTCAGAGTGTTTTCAAAGTCTTTGTTCCGGTTGACAGGAGCAAAGCTCAGATGATATGATTTATCTATAGAAAACAGGGAGGTTTTATGTATGTTCAGTGATATGCAGTTTGTTATTATTGCAGGACTTCTGGCAGTAGTGGCTGTTCTGCTTGTGGTGGTGCTTATCCGCTCCTTTACAGGCAAAGATACAAGTGAACACCTTGCCCGCCGTATTCGTGAGGACGCAATGAGCGACAACGCTTTGCTTCGGCAGGAACTTACTACGGGTGTTCAGCAGTCGGTAAAATCAATGGGTGAAATGATAGCCCAGAATCAGAAACAATCGGCAGAAAGCAGTGCCCGACAGATGGCACAGTTTGAGGAAAGATTCAAGACCTTCTCTGTGGAGCAGGAGCAGAAACTGGAACTTATCCGCACAACGGTTGAAAAACGCCTTGTCTATATGCAGGAGGACAACAACCGCAAACTTGACGAAATGCGTCAGACCGTAGACCAGAAACTGCAGACAACCCTTGAAGAAAAGATGAACAAGTCCTTTGCTCTTGTGAACGAAAGACTTGAGCAGGTGTATAAAGGTCTGGGAGAAATGCGTACTCTTGCAGTGGGAGTAGGGGATTTGAAAAAAGTTCTCTCCAATGTAAAGACACGAGGAATTCTGGGCGAAATTCAGTTGGGATCCATCCTGAAAGAAATTCTGGCTCCGTCACAATATGAAGAAAATGTTGCCACAAAACCCCGCAGTTCAGAGAGGGTGGAATTTGCAGTTAAACTTCCTGCTGAGGATGACGGCTTCATCTATCTGCCCATAGACTCCAAGTTCCCCGGTGATACTTATGCGGCTCTTCAGGACGCATACGAATCAGGCTCACCCGAGCTTGTAGAAGCGGCAGCAAAAACTCTTGTGACAACCCTTAAAAAAGAGGCAAAGGATATAAGTGAAAAATACATCTGCACACCCCATACAACAGAGTTTGCAATTATGTTTCTGCCTACAGAAGGACTGTATGCAGAGGCTGTCAACCGTGGTATGGTAGAAATACTGCAGAGAGACTACAAGGTAAACATTGCAGGTCCCAGCACTATGGCGGCACTTCTCAATTCCCTGCAGATGGGATTCAGAACTCTGGCTGTGCAGAAACGTTCTGCCGAGGTATGGCAGTTGTTGGGCTCTGTAAAAACAGAGTTTGAAAAGTTCAACGACGTACTCCTGCTTACTCAGCAGCGCCTCGACCAGGCAAACACAGAGCTTGATAAACTTGTGGGTGTCCGTACCCGCCAGATTTGCAGAAAACTCTCAGGGGTGCAGGCAAACTCTACTCCTGTGGATTCCTACAATATTCAGGATTTACCCGAGGAAAACTCAGAGGGATAAAACACAATACACATAAAGAAAGAGCAGTAAGTGTAGAAACTTACTGCTCTTTTTTTCAGTTCTGATTATTCTTCGGTTTGCGCTTGGGGATTTTAATCTTGTTTTCACTGGGGTATTTGATTCTTGACCAAAGAATAATAATAACCTGGCCGGGAATGCCCAGAATATAAAGAAGCCAGAAATTAAATCCGAAGGGCAGGAAAGATACGTGCAGTGATAACAGAATAGTCCACATAAGAAAAGAGATGATTATGTAGTTTCTGCGTTTGTTGAACCAGACAGAGTTGAACACAAGCCACACAATGATTGATACAGGCAGGGCATAAAGGAATGAAAGCGTGTGCAGGTATCGCATATCAACAGGTACCATATCAAGCACAACAAAAGCAAGGGTTGCAATAAGCCATACAAGGAGAATGCTCATACCGGTAATGAAAATATGATTTTTCTTTTTGTTGGCGGCTCTCTGCTTCATACCTGAATCGTCAACATCTTTGTGGGGGGTTACAAGGTAATCAAGAGTAACACCGAAGATTTCTGCAATGTGCATAAGCACAGTAACATCAGGTATTGATTCTCCGCGCTCCCATTTTGAAACAGCTTTGTCAGAGTAGTTAAGTTTTCCTGCAAGGTCAATCTGAGTAAGACCCTTTGCAAGTCTCAACTGTGTAATGTTTTTTGCAATGATTGATTTGATTTCGTCCATGGTTTCCTCCTCCTGAGGGTAAAAGTATATTTGCTGTCAGCCTGTGATATTAATAAAGAAAATAAAAGAACAGAAAACTGTATTTCTTTTGTGAACATTTTTTCGCAACATATACTGTATGCTTTTTTATCACAGACTGTATGTTTTTCAGTACAGCATTATGGCTTTTGCGCTGAGTTTATAGTGGTTTTTGCTGCTATAAAAAGCACTCTTCACAGTAGAGTTGTAATTCTACCGAAGATTTCCACTCATATATCATACCACATCTTGCTTGGTAAATCAATGGCTGAAATTGTGATTTTTACTGGGTATTCTACTTGTAGTAGAGAGTGGAAAAGCCTACTCTACCACCCCTGCACCCTGCAGTATAGTCAGGTTTTCAATCAGTATAGTGAGCAGAGCCATCAGTAGGTTGAGTAATGAGAGGCATTTGCTTATAATACAGATGTTGCAAATAAATCACATTTGCCTGCAGGGGATACAGTTCTGCGGGGACAAATAAAACTTTGCGACAATGACAATTCATTTAATTTTTTACAATCTGAATACATTGAAGGAAGTATTTGACAAAGAAATATAATGTGATATAATTGTCACATTGTTGTTTGGCTTATCGGAACTTCCCTCAGTGATATGTTAAACAAATCGGAAGGCAGGTAATCAGAATGACAAGCGTCAGAAAACCCAGAACAAAACTTAAAGACAGAATTCTCCCTGACTATACCCGCAGTGAAGAAATCTTCAATATGATATCACACATTGTGGCAGGTGCCTTTGGTGTGGTTGCTCTTGTGCTGTGCGTTGTTTTCTCTGCACTTAAGGGTGATGTGTGGGCAGTGGTCAGCAGTGCTATTTACGGCTCTTCACTGGTTATCCTTTATACAATGTCCAGTGTATATCACGGCCTTGTGCCTGAAACCGCAAAGAAGGTTATGCAGGTGCTTGACCATTGCACAATTTACTTCCTTATTGGTGGCACATATACTCCCATAGTTCTGTGTGCTATCCGCGATGTATCACCTGCTTGGGGCTGGTCTTTGTTTGGTATTGTATGGGGACTTGCTGCAGTAGGTATCGTCTTTGCTGCTATCGACCATAAAAAATACTCAAAGTTTACTATGGCTTGCTACATCGGTATGGGCTGGTGTGTTGTTATTGCTGCCAAAGCCACACTTCAGGCAGTTCCTCTTATGGGGCTTCTGTGGTTGCTTTTAGGAGGTATTGCTTACACCATCGGTGCTGTTATCTATGTAATCGGCAAGAAGCACAGATATATGCATTTTGTATTTCACATTTTCTGCCTGCTGGGCAGTGTTCTTCAGTTTATCTGTGTTTTCTTCTATGTAATCTGAACACAGAAAAGAAGGATCCCCTTTATGAATATTCTTTACTCAGGAGATAAGAACATTGCAGACGGACTTCTGATGTCTTTGATTTCACTTGTGGAGCACAACTCTTCACCTCTTAATGTGTTTGTGCTCACAATGAACTACAAAGATGAAGACAGGGTATGTGAGCCTTTGCCTGAAAGTTTTGCAATGTTTCTTGATAAAATGCTTAAAAAGAATAATAAAGATAGTTCACTGACACTCTTCGATGTGACAGAGCATTTTCTGAAAGAAGTTCCTGTTGCTAATCTGAGCACTCGTTTCACACCGGGCTGTATGCTCAGACTTTATGCAGATTCTGTGGATTTTCTTCCCGATAAACTTCTGTATCTTGATAATGATGTGTTGTGCAGAAAGGATTTATCCGAGCTTTACAACACAGATATGAATGACCTTGAAATCGCAGGTGTCCTTGATTACTACGGCAGATGGTTTTTCAGAAAGAATCTATTCAGAATGGATTATCTGAATTCAGGAGTTCTGCTTCTGAATATGCAAAGAATCAGACAGACAGGACTCTTTGCAAGGTGCCGTAAACTCTGTATGGAAAAGCAGATGTTTATGCCTGACCAGTCTGCCCTTAATAAACTTTCAGTGAGCAAAGGAATCCTGCCCCGTAAATTCAACGAGCAGAGGATTCTTCGTGAAGACACAGTGCTTCAGCACTTCACAACAAGTTTCAGGTTTTTTCCGTATATACACACGGTAACAGCCAAACCCTGGAATATAGATAAAGTTCATTCCGTACTCAGACTTCATTGCTATGATGACCTCTATTGTCGTTTTGCAAAACTCAAAGCAGAGTACACAGAAAAACAAAAGGAGATTACAGTATGAATACAATTCCTGTATTTTTTTCAATCGATAACGGTTACGCACCTTTTCTCAGCGTTGCACTGGATTCAGCAATAAAAAATTCTTCAAAAGAAAATAACTACAAAGCAATTATTCTTCACGAGGACCTGAGTGAAGAAAATATGAGAAGACTTCAGAGCCTTGCCACAGAGCATTTTCAGGTGGAGTTTGTACAGATGAAAGAAGGTCTTGAGACAATCACAGACCGTATGTCAAACCGTCTCCGTTGTGATTACTTCACACTGACCATCTACTTCAGACTTTTCATTCCCGCAATGTTCCCCCAGTATGATAAGGGTATTTATATCGATAGCGACGTGGTTGTTACAGGTGACCTTGCAGAGCTTTACAATACAGACCTGAAGGATAATTATATCGGTGCCTGTGCAGATAAATCTGTTGTGGATGTACCGCCTCTTGCAAACTATATGGAGCAGGCAGTAGGTGTTGACCGTCACAGCTACATCAACTCAGGCGTACTTCTGATGAATCTTAAGAAACTCCGAGAGGTGGAGCTTGACAGCCACTTCATCAGCCTTCTGAATACATACCACTTTGATTGCATTGCGCCCGACCAGGATTATCTGAACGCAATGTGTTACGGCAAGATTCTCTACCTGTCTGAAGCCTGGGATGCAATGCCCACTGAGGATAAGCCTGAGGTTGAAAATGTTAAGATTATTCACTACAACCTGTTTTCCAAGCCTTGGTGCTATGACGGAATTCAGTATGGTGATGTTTTCTGGGACTATGCAAAAGACTCAGAATACTATGATGAAATTGTAACTTACAAAGAAAACTATTCTGATGAGCAGAAGGAGTCAGACAGCAAGTGTCTTGGACTCCTTGTAAACCGCGGTGTGGAGATTGCAAACTCTGAGGTTACATTCAGAAGAGTTTTTGAAGGGGGAGAGAAGGTAAGATTATGATAATCGGAGATAAAAGAGAGCAGGTAATCGAGAATATCAGCACAGCTGCTGAAAACGGAGATTTTCACATCAAGGTGGAAGTCAACGACCCTGTGCTTACTCACGAGGAAAGCACAAAAATCATTGAGGATTACCTTGATAAATCCGATACTCTGTCTTTCAAGGCAAAGTCCTATGTTGCAAGAAAGATTGCAAATCTTCTCACACGCACCCTCAATAAAAACACAGAGATTACAGGACTTGAAAATATCGAGGGCCTGACAGGCGGTGCCATTATCACAAGCAACCATTTCAGCCCTCTGGATAACACAGCGGTAAGACATCTGACCCGCAAACTTGGCAAAAAACGTATCAACATTGTAAGTCAGGAAACAAACCTTGCAATGCCGGGTATTGTAGGCTTCCTTATGAATTATGCCGACATCATTCCTATTGCAGACAACAAGCACTATATGCAGAGGGACTTTATGTCCATTCTTTCAGATTTACTCAGCAATGATGAATATGTTCTTATCTATCCCGAGCAGGAGATGTGGTTCAATTACCGCAAGCCGAGACCTCTCAAACGCGGTGCATACTACTATGCCGCAAAACTGGGTGTGCCTGTGGTATCTTGTTTTGTAGAGATGCAGAATCTCCCCGAGGTTGACACAGAAGGCTTCTACAAGGTTAAATTCATTGTGCATATCCTGCCCACAATCTATCCTGATAAAAACAAAACCGTCAAGGAAAACAGCATTGAAATGTGCCGTCTTGACTATGAGCAGAAAAAGCAGGCATATGAAGCGGCCTACGGCAAGCCCCTTGTCTATACCTTTGAAGAAGATGACATTGCAGGCTGGATGGGCTCCGATGACCACAAGATAACAGCATAATGAGCAGTAAAGAAAAAATAAGATTCTATCGGGAATATACAGATGATTTTGAGGTAAGCCCTGAGCAGAACAAAGAAATTCCCGATGATTATCAATTTATCCGAAGCAAAATGGGAGAGCGGTTTCTCTCGGGACTCATATACTCTCTTGCAATCATTTTTGGTTATCCTTTCTGCAGACTTTTTCTGCATACAAAGTATAAAAACCGAAAAGCCTTCAAAGCAGCAAAGGGTGAGGGTGCCTTTATCTATGCAAATCACACCCAGCCTGTGGGTGATGTGTTTCTCCCTGCCCTTGCCTGTTTTCCCCGCAGGATATATACGGTTGTAAGCCCTGCTAATCTGGGACTCCCTGTGATTGGAAGAATTCTCCCTTTTCTGGGGGCGTTGCCTCTGCCGTCATCTCTCAAGGGTATGAAGAATTTCACATCAGCCCTTGAAAAAAGAATCGAAGATGGCAAGATAGTCACAATCTATCCTGAGGCACACGTGTGGGAATACTGCACTCAGATACGTCCGTTTTCCGATGCTTCCTTCAAATACCCTGTGAAGCTTTCAAAGCCTGTGTTTGCAATGACGGTTACATATCAGAAAAGTAAAATCTTCAGAAGACCCCGCACAACAGTCTATATTGACGGCCCATTTTACGCTGATAAATCTCTGAGTGCACGTCAGCAGACCAAAGAACTGCACGAAAGAGTATACCAAAGAATGCTCAGCCGTAGCCGTCACAGCAACTACGACTATATAAAATACCAAAAAGCCGAAGATTAATCCCTTGTGTCTCAGATGCAGGGGATTTTCCTTTTAATTCTATTGCTCAAACAGACAGAATGTGGTATATTTATTTTGTATCTGACATTCAAGGAGAAATATAATGATTATCCGTACAGCAGAGCACAGGGATATAGAAGCCCTGCTTGATATTTATAATTACGAGGTAGAGAATACCACCGCAACCTTTGACCTTAACAAAAAGACCATAGAACAGTGGACTCAGTGGTTTGAGTGTCACAATGTGGGCAATCACCCTCTGATTGTTGCTGAGGTTGATTCTGTTGTGGCAGGTTATGCTTCGCTTTCTACATACAGAGAAAAAGAAGCCTACAAATCCACAGTTGAACTCTCCGTTTATGTGAGAACGGATTTCCGCCGAAGAGGCATTGCAACTGCCCTTATGGAAGAGATACTCCGCCTTGCAAGGGAAGATGATGTTACCCACACAGTGGTTTCTGTAATTACAAGTGAAAATGAAGAAAGCCGGAAACTCCACGAAAAATTCGGTTTCACACACTGCGGAACAATCCACGAGGTAGGAGTGAAATTCGGCAGATACCTGAGTATCAGTAATTTTGAACTTCAGGTATAAAATCTGTAACTTCAGTACAATATGAAAAAGGAGCTTTGCAATGAAGAATTTTCTTATAGTAGTTGATATGCAGAAGGATTTTGTTGACGGTAGCCTTGGCACAAAGGAAGCACAGGGGATTGTTGCAGAGGTTGTGAAGAAGATAGAGGCTTTTCAGGGTGAAATATTCGTGACCTACGATACACACTTTGCAGATTACCTTGAAACAGCAGAAGGAAAGAAGCTTCCCGTTGAGCATTGCATCAAAGGCACTTCAGGCTGGGAGCTTGACAGTAGTGTAGCAAAGGCTCTGAGCACAAAGGAGTACACAGCAGTTGAAAAACTCACCTTCGGCTCTGTAAACCTGCCAAAGCTTATTAAAGAAAGGGCAGGGGAGGAAGATTTCACAGTAGAACTTGTGGGTCTTTGCACAGATATCTGTGTTGTTTCCAATGCTCTTATTCTCAAGGCAAACTTCCCTCAGAAGAAAATATCAGTTGATGCCTCCTGCTGTGCAGGTGTCACACCCGATACCCACAATCACGCACTCAGTGTAATGAAGATGTGTCAGATTGATATCATGGGAGAATAATATTCTAATATAGAAAATAAGGTGAAAGAAATGTTTGATGTAAAAAAAGTAACTGAACAGTGTGTTCAGTGGATAAGAGATTTCTTTGAAGCAAACGGCAAGGACTGCAATGCTGTTATAGGCATTTCAGGCGGTAAAGACAGTTCTGTTGCGGCGGCACTGTGCGTAGAGGCTTTGGGCAAGGACCGAGTTGTTGGTGTGCTTATGCCCTGCGGTGAACAGCACGATATTGATGCAGCCTACAGCCTTGTGAATCACTTGAGTATCAAGCATTATGTGGTAAATATCAAGGACGCTGTAGAGGGTGTGAAGAGTGCTATGCCAAAGGACATTGAGCTTACCTCTCAGAGCCTTACAAACCTTCCTGCACGAATCCGTATGACCACCCTTTATGCAGTGTCACAGAGCGTAAACGGCAGAGTTGTGAACACCTGTAACCTCAGTGAAGATTGGGTGGGCTACTCTACCCGTTACGGTGATGCAGCAGGTGACTTCAGCCCCATGTGCCACCTGACAGTTACCGAAGTCAAGGAGATTGGCAGATACTTAGGACTTCCTGCCTCACTGGTTGATAAAACACCCATTGACGGACTCAGCGGTAAAACCGACGAGGACAATCTTGGTTTCACCTATGCTGTGCTTGACCGCTATATCCGCACAGGTGAGATTGACGATGAAAAAACTAAGGAAATCATCGACAGACGCCACAAAGCAAACCTCTTCAAGCTTGAACTTATGCCCCAGTTCAGACCCGAGTTCTGACAAGAAGATTGATGAATATTTTTTGAGGAGGTTGTTGTATGCAAAAAGCATCGAAATATTTTATTTTGATATTAGGAAGTGTGAAATTGATATGCACAGTTTGCTGGTTTATCATAGGCTATGTAGATATGTTCCCTGGAGGATCAGATTTGATTTCTGCTTTTGTGTCTAAATCAATGATAGTTAATATGGTGCTGTTAAGCGAAATAGGAATAGATTTTCTACAGATTTTGTTAACAGTGCTCCCTGCAGTTCTGCTTTTTGTTTCTTTGATCATTATTGCGTTTGTCAGTAAAAAGGAGGTCAGAGTTGCCGCCGGAACATACACATTTTTTATTTCTGCAGTTGATTTTATTTGCTCTGCAGTAATGGCGTATTTAAATGTTTTTGTAACACATGGGGTTCCATACAGTTATGTATATATTGTATCTCTCGTTTATGATGTAGTTTTACTGATATTTATGATTTTATTTTTTAGATTGGAATTTAAAAATTCCCACGTTGAAACAGAAATTACAGAAACTAAATACTAAGTACATAAGCAAACCACCCGACACTTAACGTAATCGGGTGGTTATTTTTATCTGTATTAATTTCTTCTAAGGAATTATCTCTTCTTCCAGATAAGGGGATTGAGTCCCAGAATCAGGGGGAATATCTCAAGTCGGCCTAAAAGCATCGCAAGGCTCAAAAGTAACTTGGAGAAGCCTGAGTATTCCGCATAGCTTGCAGTAGGGCCTACTGTCGCAAATCCCGGTCCTATATTGTTGAAGCAAGCAAGGGTTGCACTCAGGTTTGTTTCAATGGTGAAAGGTTCTATGCTCAGCAGAATGAATATGCTGATAATTACGATAACATAGATAACAAAGTAGGAGGCTGTACCGCTGAGTGTTTGTTCGTCCACACGTTTGCCGTCAAGCTTTACAATTCGCACAGAGCGGGGGTGGAGAAGTTTTTTCAGCTCTCTCAGTACGGATTTAATAAGCAGAATTACTCTGGAAACCTTCAGACCACCTGCAGTTGAGCCTGCACATCCGCCGATTACCATCAGAAGCATCAGCACAGCCTTGGAAAGTCCGGGCCATAAATCAAAGT
>JAZQHL010000008.1:0-24137 GCA_045540595.1 Ruminococcus sp. | reverse complement strand
TACGGCTGAGAATGGGGAACACAATACCCAACTCTTCACCGCCGAACTTATTGCGGATATCAGCAGCTATCTGCTCTGTAGTAGCGTAGTTACCCTGTGTACGTGCAACTACTGCCTCGGTAACACCGATGATGTTTCTGTCCTGAAGTTCAAACCCCTCACCCTTGGCGGCATCGGTAACGCTCTTTACGATAGCGGATACCAGATCGTCACCTTTCTGGAAAATGGGGCAGATGATACCTCTGGAGGTTACTCCTGTGTAATGCATAACAATTCAACCTTTCACAAATTAGAGTTTCTTTTGCGAACAATTTATTTTACACCCAAGTAGCAGATATGTCAATAAATATGAGTTATTTTTTTGGAGTTGAAATCAAATAAAAATATTCCTCCGGTGCTGATATTTCACAGGAGGAATATTAATGGGTTTTATAATTCTGAATGGGAATAATCAGAAGTTGTGCTCTGTAAGTTCTGAGGTTGTGTTTGCACGGAGTTTTGTGGATTCATTCAGTGCAATGAAGATGATAAACCAGGGAACGTTTACAGGGTTTGCAATGTTTACAATATCCTGCACCGCGTATGCTATGATTACAAATGCACACACAAGTGACAGGGGATTTGTCTTTGTGTTTCTGATACTGCTTACTATAGCGGAGCCTACAAAGAGAATATAAGCAGAAACTCCCACAAGACCCTGTGTGATAAGATAGTTGATGTAAACATTATGTGCTGAGTTGGTAGAGCCTTCGTTGAAAAGTTCTGACATCTCTGAGAAATAGGGCTGGAATACATAGTAGAAGCATTCAGGACCTGCACCGAAAAGTTTCTGCCAGATGTTCATATCCTTGTAAAGTTCAAAGGATTTGATCCAGAAGTAGCCTCGGTGAGTACCCCAGTACTCGTTGAAGCGGAAGAATCTGAGTGTTCCTGTCAGTGCAGTTTCTTTGTCAATGAAGGTGAAGTAAACCATTAAAGCGGCAAAGCCTGCTACTGCAAGGAAGACAAGTGAGAGAATACCGAAGAAAATGAACTTGGGTAGTTCATCAGGAGTTTCTGATGTATTCTTTGTAGTAAAGAAAAGAAAAGCAGCAATGCCTGCAAATACAGCAAAAATAACAAATACATATTCACTGTTAAGGAAGAAATCAGAAAAGCTTGTGTAGCCTTTGGAATTGCCTTTCATAAGAAGGTCAAAGAGCCACAGCACCTTTGCACCAAGCATCATTGCAGCAATACCTGCACAATATCTCATAAGGCGTTTTCTGCTGCGGCTCACAACGATTGCCATAACCGCAAAGGCTGCAAAGCAACCCAGGAAACCACCGTCAGAAGTTGCAACAATGAGTCCCATGAACTGTATCGCTGTGCTGATGTAAGAGATTATGCGCATAATCTTGTCTTCGGTGGCAATTGCCATACCAAAGGAGAAGGGCAGGGATACGCAGATAAGTGCAGAAAGATAGTTTTTGTTACCGATTGTAGAGGTGAAGTCATTGACTACTGTGTCATAGCGTGAAGAGCCTTCGTAGGCCTTGAAAAGGCCCAGAGGGTCTATATAGTAGTAGTTGATTATTGCAAGCACACTTACAATGGTAATACCGCCGAAGATGCAGTAGTAAACCATCTTTTTGTTATAGTAAAAACGGGATATCATCATATATGCTGTAAGCAGCATAAGTATGGTGAGAAAACCTACGTTTCTTCCGTTGCTTGCCCCATCTGAAAGACCTATAAAGCAGTGGCCGATTTTGCCGCTTGCAAGCATAGAAATAAGAGAAACACCTGCAAAGGCAAAGAAACCGATATCAGTAAGACTGAGTCTGAAAGGGTCTGTGTATGTATTGAGCTTTCTGTTGTAGTCGTTGTCTTTTGTAAAGAGTCTGACAAGTGAAATAATTCCCACTGCTATGCCGATAACTCCTGTGATAATCAGGAAAGACCAGAATTTATCACGTCTTGCGGCGGCATAGTAGTTAGAAAGAAAAAGAGGGAAGAAGGTGAACAGAAGTACAATGTAAATGTCGGTCAGTGCATGACGCACAGTGAATCTCAGTCTGGGCTGAGATGTTTTCTGATTTTTTTTGACAGCCATATTACGCCTCTTTTCTTTGCTTACATCAGGGGTAAGTACTGCTGTGTTCTGTCAGCAAATGAGATACATACCTGCTCGTTGTTACTCTGCAGGGTAATGGTGCACTCGTATGCCTTGTGACCTGATTTATAAATGATGCTCAGTTCAAGAACATCTCCGTTGGGATAAAGAGTATCAGTGTCTATATGAGTAATGGGCTTGAGGCTTGTTACACTTGCAACAGAGTCCTCACCAATGCTGAGCTCGGGAAGGTACACGGCAGTGTTGTTTGTTTTAATAGCCTCAAAAGCATAGAGAACGGAATCTCTGAATGTTTTGTCATTTCCCTTGAGATAAAGGGTTGAAGGCTCGGGTTTTGAAACAACGGTTGTACCCTCAGGCTGAGTGAAAGAGGGGACACTGTACTGGTTTACAACCTCAACAGAAAACCAGCCGTAGTCATCATTATCAGTGGGCATCTGCACTGGGTCACCGTTTTTATCGTAAAGCTGTGTGGGGTAGGTGGAGCGTTCCGAATCAGAGTTGTTTGCTCCGTTGCCTGAGTTATCTGAGTTGCCTGTGTTTGCACAGCCTGCCATGGTCATAATCATAACAAGAACTAAAGCCAGGGCAGTAAGAGTTGCACAGAATCGGGTTGTTTTTTTCATAGTATTTCCTCCCTGTAGCAAAAACTACTTTGATTTTTGGATATCATTTTAATAATATCACAGATTTCATTAATAGTCCAGTATAATGAAAAAACTTCTGAAAAAGCGAAGCCTGATGCAGAAAAAACATCAGGCTTCAGAGGTTTGCTTTATGAATATGTAGAAAGGAAATTATTAGTTTTCAGAAGGCTTATCTGCCTGAGGGTGACAGGTGTCTTTCATAGCACAGCCTGAGCAGCCGCAACCGCAGTTGCAGGCATTCTTGCCTTTCTTCTTGTTGTTGATAAGATAAATAATTATTGCTGTAATAACCGCAACAAGCACGGCGCAAACTGCAATTGTTCCGATATTGGCACTGATCCATTCAAACATTCAGATCACTCCTTATTACTTAAGTTTCTTTGTAAGACGTGTTGATTCTTTATAAGGTCTTAAAAGCATATAAACCATAAAGATGAGAATTGCAGAAGCAATTACTGTGCCTATGATGTTGCCGCCACCTGTAAACCAGGAGCCGAACTGATAAATCATAAATGAAACAGCATAAGCAAAAGCAGTCATATAGCCGATTGCAAAGAATGTCCACTTGGCACTGTTCATCTCTCTCTTGATTGCACCCATAGCAGCAAAGCAGGGAGCACAAAGCAGATTGAAAGCCATAAAGCTGTAAGCTACAACACCGTTTGAACCAAAGTGCTGTGAAACAGCTGCATGCAAAGCAGAGGAGGTTTCTGATACTTCACCTGCAACGTTGAGCAGAACACCAAAGGTAGAAACAACGCCTTCTTTAGCCATAAGACCTGTGATGGTTGCAACAGCAGCCTGCCAGTTGCCGAAACCAAGAGGGATAAAGATAAATGCAATTACATTACCGATGCTTGCAAGAAGTGAACTGTTGTTATCCTCAACCATTCCGAAGGTGCCGTCAACAAAGCCGAAGCCCTGTAAGAACCAGAGAAGAACAGTTGAAAGAAGAATCACGGTGCCTGCCTTCTTGATGAAAGACCAGCCTCTCTCCCAGGTTGCTCTGAAAATGTTACGGGGAACAGGAGCGTGATAAGCAGGAAGCTCCATAACAAAGGGAGCGGGGTCTCCTGCGAAAATTTTTGTTTTCTTGAGAATAATACCTGAAATAATAACGGATGCGATTCCGATAAAGTAAGCAGATACTGCCACAAGTCCGCTGCCGCCGAAGATTGCACCTGCAAACAAACCGATGATAGGCATTTTTGCACCACAGGGAATAAAGCAGGTTGTCATAATTGTCATTCTGCGGTCTCTTTCATTTTCAATTGTACGTGAAGCCATAACTCCGGGTACACCGCAGCCTACACCTACAAGCAGAGGAATGAAGCTCTTGCCTGAAAGACCGAATTTACGGAAAAGCTTATCCATAATGAAAGCGATTCGGGACATATATCCGCAATCTTCCAGAAGTGAAAGAAGCAGGAAGAGAATAAACATCTGGGGAACAAAACCAAGCACTGCTCCAACACCGCTTACAATACCGTCAGATACAAGTCCTACAAGCCACTGAGGACAGTTAAGAGACTCAAGCAGTGCGTTTGTGCCGGGAACAATCCATTCACCAAACAGAGTGTCGTTCATAAATTCTACAGTCCAGTTACCGATGGAGCCAATAGCAAGATAGTAAACAAGGAACATAATGACAGCAAATATGGGCAGAGCAAGAAATCTGTTTGTTACTATTCTGTCTATCTTGTCAGATACAGACATTCTGTTCTTATGCTTTCTCTTGTAACAAACCTGCATAATGCTGACTATGTAGTTGTATCTTTCATTGGTGATGATACTTTCTGCATCATCGTCCATAATCTCTTCAACAGCAACAATGTCTGATTCCATATGTCTGATTGTGTTTTCACTGAGATTAAGGGACTCAAGAACTTTTTCATCACGCTCAAAAATCTTGACTGAATACCATCTCTGCTGGTCTTCGGGCATATTGTGAATTGCAGCTTCTTCAATGTGAGCCAGTGCATGTTCAACAATACCTGAGAAGATGTGTCTGGGAATAACAGGACCTTTCTTTGCAGCTTCAATAGCAATATCTGCTGCAGTGTCAATGCTGTCACCCTTGAGGGCAGATATCTCAACAACTTTGCAACCAAGGCGTTTTCCAAGGATTTCTGTGTCGATTATATCTCCGTTTTTTCTGACAATATCCATCATATTGATGGCAACAACTACAGGAATTCCAAGCTCCATAAGCTGAGTTGTCAGATAAAGATTACGCTCAAGGTTTGTACCGTCAACGATGTTCAGGATAGCATCGGGACGTTCACCTATAAGATAGTTTCTTGCTACAACCTCTTCCAGTGTGTAAGGAGAGAGAGAGTAGATACCGGGAAGGTCTGTGATTATAACATCACTGTTTTTCTTAAGTTTACCTTCCTTTTTCTCAACAGTAACTCCGGGCCAGTTACCAACGTACTGGTTGGAGCCTGTGAGAGCGTTGAACAGTGTTGTCTTGCCCGAGTTGGGATTTCCTGCAAGAGCAATTGTAATACTCATTAAGTTTCCTCACTTTCCTGATTAGCAAAGGCTAACCGATAGACCGAAAATACAGGGGTTGCCCCCTATATATCAGAATGTTTATTCAATCTCAATCATATCTGCGTCAGCTTTACGCAGAGAGAGCTCGTAGCCTCTGACCATAACTTCAATGGGGTCTCCCAAAGGTGCAACCTTACGAACGTAAATTTCAACGCCTTTGGTAATTCCCATATCCATAATTCTGCGTCTTATGGCTCCTTCGCCGTGCACTTTAACAACCTTGACGGTGGCACCGATCTTTGCATTCTTTAATGTGTTCATATTATCCTCCCGACAGAGTCTGCAGTGTATATATTTATAACCCGTCTGATAAGTTTAGTGTTTCACTCGATTAGTCTTGGCTAACCAATCGGTAAAATAAATCAGTTAGCATCTGCTAACCGTGTATTATAATAACCCATTTTCCACAATATGTCAAGGTAAAACCTGAAATTTTCACATAACAGAGGGATTTTCGTCAGATTTTGCAATACAAGCAGGTCTCTGAAAGGATTTTTATAAGAAAAATATATAAAAATTCTTATGAAAATCAGTTTGGTAATATACCGTATACTTGCAAATAATTTGCGGATATAGTATAATTATCAATAGTAAATAACAAAAAGGGAGGTCGCGGATATGCAGCTGCAGGAATCAGGCGAGATGTATCTTGAGGCCATTTTAATACTTTCAAATAAAATGAATACAGTCCGTTCACTGGATGTGGCAGAGTACCGTAACTACTCTAAACCCTCTGTCAGCCGCGCAGTAAAACTTCTTCGTGACGGCGGATACATCACCGTTGACGAAAACGGCTTCATCAGACTGACAGACATCGGCAGGGAAGTGGCAGAGAAGATTTATGACCGTCACAGAGTGCTGACGGAGTTTCTCACAAGTCTTGGTGTTGACGAGGAAACCGCATCTTCCGACGCCTGCCGTATGGAGCATGTCATCAGTGACACAACCCTTGAGGCAATAAAAACTTACCTTGAGAACAAATAATCATTGTGTTTTATCTGCCTCATTTTATGGGGCGGTTTTTTGCATTAATTTTTCAATTGATGTGTGAGGTTTTTTATGCTCTTTGCGTCTAATAAATGAAGAGATAAAATTCTCTTAATACCGAAAGGAGAATAAATATGAAAAAGATACTTTCTGTTGTACTGGTGCTTATTATGCTTTGCTCATTGGGGCTCACAAGCACTTTTGTGTTTGCAGCTGAAAAGGATTTAGTCTGCGGAGAATTCAAGTATCGTGTCCTTGAGGACGGAACTGCCGCAATCACAGGCTTTTCCTCTCCCAATGGAATACACATTACTATACTTAATGACATCGAAATTCCTGCTACAGTCGATGAATATCCTGTAACAGTAATTGCACAAAGAGCATTTTTTGACCAGGATTATATTCGTTCTGTAGTTATCCCTGAAGGAGTTGTCACAATAGACGATTATGCGTTTATGCACTGCGAAACAATCGATATTGTGAAGCTGCCGAATACTATAAGGGTCATCGGAAGAGGTGCGTTTTTAAGATGTCAGCGCCTTACTGATATTAATCTGCCGGAGGGCTTGGCTGTTATAGAGAAAAATGCCTTCAGTGCATGCAGTAAATTGAGAAAGGTTAACATTCCTTCAACTGTAGTCGAGATAGGCGACCATGCCTATGCAGGAACTATGATTGTAGGATCAGAATTCTCTTTGCCTGATAATCTGCAGAAACTGGGAGAGCATATTCTGAATAATGCCAACTGCGATAATAAATATTCAGATATCTGGTATGACGGAGCCATATATGTCAACAATTATCTGATTGGAGTTGACGAGAAAACGAAAGGTGAGGTTGTTGTCAGAGAGGACACAAAACTCATTGCTGATGGTGCTTTCAATAATTGCGAATACATCACAAGTGTTGTGATACCTGAGGGTATCACAGAACTCGGACATTCTACTTTCAGCGGTTGTAAGTCTCTTACAGATGTAAAACTTCCCAATACCTTGACCGATATTGGTAGTGGTTTGTTCTGGGGATGCGGTTCCCTTGAAGAAGTACAACTTCCCTCAGGAATTACAGGAATCCATTCATCAACATTCAATGGATGCACAAGCCTTAAGAAGGTTACTCTTCCTGAGAATTTATCAGTAATTGATCCATATGCTTTTAAAGATTGTACATCTTTGGAGTCCGTTAATATTCCTGAAAATGTGAAATCTATCGGTCTCTATGCTTTTGAAAACTGTAACTCTCTCACATCAGTTGTTATTCCCGAAGGAGCAGAGACCATAGGTAAATACGCATTTCTTGATTGTGATAATCTCAAGGATATAACAATTCCCGATACAGTAACATCCATTGATGAAATTGCTTTTGGCTATTATTCTGTTGAGTCAGGCTTTGACTGGGACTATAAAATAGAATACTTCACCTATGATGATGTGGTTATCAGAGGCTATAAGGACAGTGCAGCACAGGAGTATGCGCAGGCAAACGGTATCAGATTTATTGAGATTCCCGAAGAAACTGTGCTTGGTGATGTTGACGCAGACGGAGAAGTAACAGTCAAGGATGCTACTCTTTTACAGAAGTTTTTAGCCGATATAGCACATCTGTATCAGACACAGAAAAATCACGCGGACACAAATGCTGACAATGCCCTGAATATCAAAGATGCAACCTGTATCCAGAAAATGGTAGCAGGTATGGAATAATTGCAGTTTTGTAAGGTGATTTGATAATCTGAATAAAAGAACAAAAATTTATAACAGAAACAGCCGTGGCTAAAAGCCACGGCTGTTGTGTTTTGCGTTTTTTGTTCATTAAGCCTCTGAAGAGAGTGCTCTGCGAAGCCAGATATCTGCAATGTCCATTGCAAGGAAAAGTCCTGATTTCTCAGAAACCTTGACAATCTGCTTTCTGGGGCTTAAGTCAGGGTCTGTGCAGAGAAGCTGGATTGCAACCTTGTCTGCAACCTGAAGACCATTTACGTCCTTTTTTGATTTAATCTGCATACGGATAACGAATCTGTCAGCCATAGAGCCGTAGTACAGTTCGTCACCGCAACGCACAAGGGGCTTACCCTTGTAGGTAAAGAATTCTTTATTTGCCAAAGTGGTTTCCTCCGTTAATTCTTGATGTATGACTTGACCAGAGCCTCCAGCAGGTCGTCTCTGTCAATTTTAGAAATGATATTCCGGGCGTTGTTGTAGGTGGTGATGTAAGTAGGGTCCTCAGAAAGAATGTAACCTACAATCTGGTTGATGGGGTTGTAGCCCTTTTTCTTCAGTGCATCATACACAATCATAAGAGCACGCTTCATCTCATCATCTCTGTCACCGCCAAGTGAGAATACCATAGTTTTATCCAACATCCGAAACACCTCCGTTTATATAAATATAGGATATGGATACATCAGAATCCGTAGAAATCTGATACCACATTAATTATACTATATAAATTTATATAATTCAAGTCTAAATATTAAACTGTTTTGTTACAAATGGCAAAACACTATTCTCAGGGTGCTGTACATTCAAGATGGAACTCCTTGCAGTAGGAGTAAAGCTGCAGGGCTCTTTCTCTGTAAAGCTCACAGGTTCTTTTGGCATTTGCAGGACCTGCACCTGAGCCTGTCTGAAAAAGACAAACATTGTAATCTTTGATAAACTCAAGCTCTGCCTTTGCATATTCCTCCCATCTGGTCTGCTGCTCCTCAATAATTGTGGGAAGATAATAGCCCCTCCACTCAGGACGGTCACAGTTGAGAAGAGCCTGATAATACTCGTCAATAAGCTTTTTCCATTCATCAGTATATTTGGCGTATACCTGTGAATACTCAGCGTTTGACTGGCTCTCACCAAGGTCCTTTTCCATCATAATATCCAGATTATACAGGGGGTCGGGTACCTCACAGTCGGTTATAACATAGGTTTCAGCCTGTGTAGGTGTATATGTGGTTTCATTGTCTTTTCCATCCTCTGTGCAACCGCAGAGGGAAATAACCGATACAACCAACAAAAGCAATAACACAAATCTTTTCATAATCTTCACCTCAGTATTATGATATACCACATAGTTGTTGTTTTCAACCGTTTTTACAAAATTGGAGAAAAAACAGCCCCCTTCGTCAGAAGGGAGCTGTCTGTTAGTTGCTTTTATCTTTAAGGATTAACCTCTGAGAGTTACATTGATTGCCTTGAGGTTTTCGATAACCTTGTCCATAATCTCCTGAATCTCAGCACTTGAGAGTGTTCTCTCTGAAGATGAGAACTCAAAGCGGATTGTGATGGAGTGGAACTCTTCTGTATCATAGGTATCTACAATGCGTGTGCTCTTGAGAATACCCTTGCCTTCATTTTCCCAGCAGTTCTCAAGATTCTCAAAGAGAACGCCTGCAGGAATCTCTACGCTGATATCGTAGGTCATAGAGGGGAATCTGGAAGGCTCGTCATAGAGGATAGGAGCAACCTCTGCATCTGTGAATGCGCTCATATCAATCTCAGCAAAAACAATGTTTGCTTTCTTGTCAATGTTTCTGGAAACAACAGGGTGAAGAATGCCGATTGTACCAATCTCGTTGCCGTCAATGAGGATTGTGTTCAGATTGACAGGGTGCTCGTAGGAATGTTTGGGAGCCTGTGTCTTGTAAGAAAGTGTCTTGTGTTTAAGATCGCTTGCAATAACAGCAATGATATCGCGGAGCTCAAGATACAGAGTCTTCATATCCTTAGTCTTGCTGAAAAGTGTAATTGCGAGCATCTTCTGCTCATTGCAAAGACCATTTTCTTTCAGACCCTTGATAACTCTGCCTACCTCAAATACACCGAAGTCAGCACCGTAGCCTGTGTTTATCTTAACCTGACAAAGCTGTGTGGGAACAATGGAGTTTCTCAGAGTTTCGATGTTGGGGTTTGTAGCGTTTGCAAGCTTTACATTATCCTCAACAGGGATTCCCAGAGCCTTCATTTCGTCATTGTAAGCCCATACGTAGGAGTGGAGCTCGTGGAGGTTATATTTCTTTACAAGAATATCCTTGATTCTGTCCTCGTTGTTCTTCACTGCTTCTGCACGAACAGGATACAGGGGAGAACGGGTGGTGTTGATATCAAAGTTATCGTAGCCGTAGATACGGGTGATTTCTTCAATGATGTCAGCCTTGATGGTAACGTCCTTGGTAGCTCTCCAGGAAGGAACAACAACTGTGAAGTTGTCGCCATCAAGTGTTACCTTGAAGCCCAGAGCAGTGAGAGTATCAACAATTGTTTCATTGCTGATTTCAATGCCTGTGTAGCGGTCAACAAACTTCTTGTCAAAGTCAAGAGTTACTGTATCATACTTGTATGCATACTCGTCAGTAAGTGCTGATACAACCTGAGCACCGCTGTCATACTTTTTCAGAAGATTGATGAATCTTCCGATTGCAAGAGTAGTCATCTCAGGGTCAAGGCACTTTTCGTAACGCATGGAAGCATCAGTTCTGTGAGCAAGTCTTACTGTGGATTTACGGATAGAAACTGCATCGAAGGTAGCAGATTCAAGGGTGAGGGTTGTGGTGTCCTCAACAATCTCAGAATCAAGACCGCCCATAATACCTGCAATTGCAACAGGAGTGTTGTCGTTGCAGATCATCAGTGTGTTCTCGTCAATGTTACGCTCTACGCCGTCCAGAGTCTGGAAGGTAAAGGGAGTGTCAAAACGCTTGATGCGGATTTTCTCAACCTTTCTGGAGTCAAAAGCGTGCATGGGCTGACCAACCTCAAGCATAAGGTAGTTTGTCAGGTCAGCAAGGAAGTTGATGCCTCTCATACCGCAGTAGAAAAGTCGGATTCTCATATTCACAGGGCTTACATTTCTTGTGATGTTCTCAACCTGCATACATGAATATCTCTGACAAAGAGGATCCTCAATCTTCATATCGATTTTTCTGAGGTTGTTGTACTGAGTAAGTTCTTCACACTCAAGAGGTCTGAGGGCTCTGCCTGCAAGAGAAGCAAACTCACGTGCAAAGCCGTAATGGCTCCAAAGGTCAGGACGGTTTGTGAGAGATTTGTTGTCAATCTCAAAAACGATATCGTCAATAGCATAAACATCTTTGATGTCTGTACCGTTTTCAACATCCTCGGTAATATCCATAATACCTGAATGGTCATCAGAGATACCGAGTTCTGCCTCAGAACAGCACATACCGTGTGACATAAAGCCTGCAAGGGGACGGGGAGCAATTTCAATCTCACCCAGTTTTGCGCCAACCTTTGCAAAAGCGGTTTTCATACCAACTCTTACATTGGGAGCACCGCAGACAACATCGGTGAGTGCACCGTCGCCTGCGTCAACCTTCAGAAGGTGGAGTTTCTTTGACTCGGGGTGGTCAGAAACCTCCATAATCTGAGCAACAACTACACCTGAAAGGTCAGAGCCTTTGAAGAAAATCTCGTTCTCAACCTCAGCGGTGGAAAGTGAAAGTTTATGGATAAGGCTGAGTCTGTCAAGACCTGAAAGGTCTACGAAATCCTCAATCCAGTTCATTGATAATAACATAGTTCATACCCTCCTTATTCGTCATCTGTAAACTGCTCAAGCACCTTGAGTCTGCCTGAGTTAAGGTCACGGATATCCTTGACACCGTACTTCATCATAGCAAGTCTTGTCAGACCAAGACCGAAAGCAAAGCCTGTGTACTCTTCGGGGTCAATGCCGCCTTCTTTGAGTACATTGGGGTGAATCATACCGCAGGGACAAAGCTCAAGCCAGCCGCTCTGCTTACAGGAGGGACAACCGTCGCCGCCGCAGATAAGACAGCTTATGTCAAGTTCAAAGCCGGGCTCAACGAAGGGGAAGAAGCCGGGACGGAGTCTTACTTTGATATCCTTACGGAATACTTCGGAAAGCATAGTTTTCATAAAGTAGATAAGGTTGGAGATGGAGATGTCCTTGTCAACCATAACACCCTCCATCTGGAAGAAGGTGTTTTCGTGGCAGGCGTCGGTTGCTTCGTTACGGAAACATCTGCCGGGGAAGATTGCCTTGATGGGCACACCGTTCTCAATCAGATTCTTGCCGTATTTCTTCAGGATTGCGTTCTGAGCGGCAGAGGTGTGGGACTTGAGAAGCTGACCGTTATCAAGGTAGTAGGTGTCCTGCATATCACGGGCAGGGTGGTGCTTGGGGATATTCAGAGCCTCAAAGCACTCATAGTCGGTAACTACCTCGGGGTAGTCGATAACTGCAAAGCCCATGGATTTGAAGATGGTCTCGCACTGACGCTGTACCAGTGTGATGGGGTGATATGAGCCTCTGTCAAGATTTGCAGGAGTTGTAATGTCAAAAACAGGCATAGAAGCCAGTTCTTTCTGAATTTCCTGCTCTTTGAGCTGTGCTGCTCTTTCGTCAATTTTTGCAGTAGCATATTCTTTCAGTTCGTTTATCTTTGCACCAAAAGATTTCTTCTCTTCAGGTGACAGGTCTTTCATACCCTTCAGAAGAGCAGTGATACTGCCCTTTTTACCCAGATACTCAACTCTGATTGCGTCGAGTTCTGCAGATGTCTGGGCAGATGAGACTTTGTCTGTAATTTCGTTTTTCAAACTTAAGATTTTCTCGTCCATAAATAACCTCCGTAAAAAATAAAAACGCCCTGCGTGATTCATACACGCAGGGACGAATAATATCCGTGGTACCACCCTGATTTTTGCAACGTAAAGAAGCAAACACTCCTGTGACTTTTAACGGTGTCTGCCGTTGAGACCTACTGAAAAAGGTTCAGCCTCACCGCTCGGAAGGGAACTTCACTGCATCTGCCGGGGCGGTTGCTTTCAGCCTGTGGCACCCGCTCTCTTTACACTGCATTGAAACAGTTACTTTCTTCGTCATCGCGTTTATTACAATATCAAAAATAATATTATCACTAAATTGTTAATTTGGCAAGTGTTTTGTTGAAAAAACAGAAAGGTTGTGATATACTTACAAGTATACTAATGTCAGGACAGGTGAGTATTATGGATTCTTTTTGCGAACAGGTTGTTAAACGTCAGTCAGGCACAAAGCAGAAGGTACTTTCAGGTATTATTATCGGCTTATTTGCTTTGATAGAATTATTCTTTATCTTTGTTTATCTTATTGTACCGGACCCCTTCTGGCTGGTATTCACTCTTATTATTGCTATTGCAGCGGTTATTGTGCTTACACTTGCACTGCCCCGCATCAATAAGGTTGAGTTTGACTACTCTGTTATGGGTAACAATCTTTACATTGACAAGGTAATCGACAAGAAAAGCCGTAAGAAGCTTCTGAGAATCGAGATAAACTCCATTGAAGATATGGGCAGGATTGAGGGGGATAATATCCCTGCTGACAGATATGCCCGTACAAAGGATTGCTCAGACGGAAATCTTGAGGGCAGTTACTTCTGTGTATACCGTGAGGCGGGTAAGGGCAAGTGTCTGCTTATCTTCTCACCCAATCAGAAAATCATTGACGGTATGCGTCCTCATATGACCAGAGAAATGGTTGTAAAATTTTTCTATAACAAAAAATAAGGTGATAATATGACAGTTACAGATAAAAGTATTGTCAGAGAAATATTACCCCAAAGACCAGCCTGCGCCAATAAATACAGCGTGGGCTCTTTGCTTTGTGTAGCGGGCAGTTACTCTATGGCAGGAGCAGCAGTGCTCTGTGCAAAGGCTGCACTGAGAAGCGGTGCAGGTCTTGTGAGGGTTGCTCTGCCTGAGAGCCTTTATCCCATTGTGTCCGTATCAGTGCCCGAGACGGTTTTTCTGGTACTGCCTGAATCCGAGTCAGGTACAATATCCGCCAAAGCCACAAAAGAGATTATAAAGTATGCAGAAAAAGCAGACGCTGTGGTTGCAGGCTGCGGCTCAAAAATGTGTGAAGATACAAAGAGCATAATACTTTCTCTGGTATCTGAGTGCAAAAAACCTCTTCTACTTGATGCTGACGGCATAAACGCGGTGGCGAAGCATATAAATGTTCTGAGAGACAGAGTGTATCCCACTGTACTCACACCTCACGAGGGTGAGATGTCACGGCTTACAGGTCTTGCTTCTTCCTGTATCCATGAAAACAGAGAAGGTGTTGCACAGGCTTTTGCTGATGAATACGGTGTGACTCTTGTGCTCAAAGGCAAAGACACCCTGATTGCAAGCAGGAATTCCCAGTGCTTTGTAAATCCCACAGGCAATGCAGGTATGGCAGTTGCGGGAAGCGGAGATGTGCTTTCAGGTATGATTGCATCTCTTATGGCTCAGGGCTGTGATGTAACAAATGCATCAGCAGCAGGTGTGTATCTTCACGGACTTGCAGGGGATATGGCAAGGGATGACCTTACAGAGTATTCACTTATTCCTTCAGATATTATAGAAAGAATCCCAAAAGCAATAAAGGAATGTCTGAGTGATTAATCTTTGATTGCAGGAAGTTGAATGTAAAAATCCCGGAGGTTTCTCCTGTGAAAAGACTTTTGGTTTTCCTGTTAGCGGTTTCACTTATTTCCTTTACTGCTTGTGCATCCTCGGCACCTTCAGCCCCTTTGCTGGATTTTGAGGCGCAGATACAAATTGACGGCACAGAGGTTTACGAAGGGCTGTTTGATTTGCAGGCAGAGATCACCTCTACAATGCAGGGTGCTGTGGTTATCAGGGTTACCACTCCCGATGAATTATGGGGACTTACCTACAAGTGGAGTGACGGCTTTGAACTTATTTATGAGGGGATTCACGCAAAGACTCAGAAGGACTATATGCCCAAGGAAGGCTTTGCACAGGCAATTTTTAATGTGCTCTGTGCCCTTTCCCGCGAAGAGAGCTGTGATTCTTTTTCTCAGGGAGTTGCAGTGTTTACGGGTGAATGTCCGAGCGGCAGCTATAAGGTCACCACAGATTCTGCAGGATATATACAGAATATTTCTGTGGAAAGATTAAAACTTTCAGTAGATTTTGAATATGAATAGAAAAAAGCACCTGACGCTTTATAAACGTCGGGTGCTTTTGTTATGCCTAATAATCAGTCAAAGTCATTGAAAAACTCTGTCATTGCGTTCTGATATCCCTTTGTGTCCACAAGGTAACTCATACCGTGGTCAGCACCCGGGACTACCAGCAGGCGCTTGGGAGATTTGCAGGCTTTGTAGTTTTCAAAGGTCATCTCCACAGGCACAAAGTGGTCGTCGGTGCCGTGTATGAACAGAACAGGAACCTTGCAGTTTTCCAGCGCCTGAGCACAGGAGTAGTCCTTTGAGCCCACCTGGATTTTCTTTCTGCAAAGTTCATCTGCAACAGCGCTGTAAAGACCATAGGGGATTTTCAGATTGTTCTGAACAACATACTTCCAGATTGCGTGGGGAGAGGTGAACCCGCAGTCAGCCATAATGCCGTGGATTCTCCTCGGAAGTTCAAAGCCCGAGGTCATAAGTACAGTGGAAGCACCCATGGAAACACCTGCAAGGTAAACAGGAAGTGAAGAGTCGGTGTGCTCTTCAATCCAGTTTATCCACTGCAGACAGTCGAATCTTTCAAGGAGACCAAAGCCCATATATTCTCCGCCACTGTCACCCTGACCTCTCTGCTCTGCATACAGGACGCTGCACCCCTGATTGTGCCAGAACTGAGAGATAATTCCGAAGTCCCTTGACCAGTCACTGCGCCAGCCGTGCATAGCAATGATAACTCTCTTTGCACCCTCACAGGGGTACCAGTGACCCACAAGGTTTACTCCGTCATCTGCTGTAATTTCCACAGTTTCGTGGGGCTGACTTTCAAGTTTTTCAGCCGCGTCCATAAGTTTTCCCATAATAACAGAAAGCTCTTCGGACCCCATAAGTATTTCTTTGCCCCTGTTCATAATTTTAGGCTCTTTGCGGTCAAGGGCAAGCTTCATCATACTTTTTACGGTTAAGTGATACAGCCCTCCGATAGCGGCAACGCTCAGAGCGGTAATGCCTGCGGCAATCAGTATATTCTTTGTATTTTTGTTCATTTCCATATTTACAGCCTCCCTGTGCTGCTAATATTTTATCTTTGTCTATATTATAAACAAAAGCCCGATATATTGCAATCGGACTTTTGAAAACAAACTGTTAACTTGTAGATGCCTCAATGAACTTCTCCTGCATATAGTTGTAAATATCGGCAGGTGTGTTTGAGTACATATAGCATTTATCAAGATATTCCTTCGAAGGGTAGATAAGCTGGTTGTTTTTAAGTTCTTCATCAAGCAGTGCAATAGTCTCCGAGTTAGGAGATGCATAACCGATGTACTCACTGTTGGAAACGCCAACCTCGGGCTCAAGCATAAAGTTGATGAACAGTTCTGCAAGCTCAGGATTCTCTGAATTCTTGGGAATACACATAGCATCAACAAAGAAGTTTGTGCCTTCCTCGGGCAGACAATAGTTGAGGGCTTCGTTGTTGTCCATCATATAGTAGATGTCGCCAGCATAGTAGGGAGCAATGGCAGACTGGTCGCACTCCATAAGGTCATAAACCTGGTCCATTACATAATTCTGGACAAGAGGCTTCTGCTCTTTCAAAAGCTCGCAAGCCTTGTCTATATCTTCTTTTGAGGGATTTGAGGGGTCAAGTCCCAGCCTCTGCATTGCAATGGCAAGTGCGTCACGGCTGTTGTTGAACATCAGAATCTGACCCTTGTTTGCCTCATTCCACAGAGCATCAAAGCCTGTTACTTCACCCTCAACCATATTCTCGTTGTAACAAAGTGCCACAACGCCCCAGGTGTAGGGTACAGAGTATGTGTTGTCAGGGTCGTAAGGCAGATTCTTGTATTCATCTGCAATGTTCTTGTAGTTTGGAATATTGTCAAAATCCAGAGGGAGGAGCATATCTTCAGCAATAAGCTTTCCTATCATATAGTCAGAAGGAATGATGATATCATAGCTTTCATTCTGAAGTTTTGCATACATCTCTTCGTTTGATTCATATTCGTTGTAATTTACCTTGACGTTGTATTTCTTTTCAAATTCTGCAATAACATCAAGGGTTCCGTCCTCACCGTTTGCAATGTTTTCGCCCCAGTTGAATACGTTGAGTACCTGAGTCTGGTTTGAACAGCGAGAGTAGCCCACAAGACCGCCCAGAAGGATAATCAGTGCAAGAGCAAGGCAAAGCATACGCTTGCCGTTTTTGCCATTGCTTTCCTTCTGATTCTTCTCTTTGTTTGCACCTGAGATGTTGGTGATGATAAGCACCGCAAAGATAACAACAAAGAGGATTGTGGAAAGAGCGTTTATCTTGGGAGAAACCCTCTTTTTGAGCATAGTGTAAATCTCAATGGGCAGGGTCTGGAACTTACCGCTTGTGAAGAAAGAAATGATAAAGTCATCCAGGGAGTAAGTGAAACTGATAAGGAAGCCGGAAACAATACCGGGCAGAAGTTCGTGGATAACAACCTGGAAGAAAGCCTGTAACTGTGTGCAGCCCAGATCCTGTGCCGCCTCAAACAGATGGTTGTCCATTTGTCTGAGTTTTGGGGTTACAGAAAGAATAACATAGGGAGTACAGAAACCGATGTGAGACAGAAGCAGGGTAACAAAGCCGTTCTCAAAGTGAAGGATTTGTCCCAGAAATACGAAAAGAAGCATCAGTGACATACCTGTTACTATCTCAGGGTTTATGATGGGAATGTTGGATACAGTCTGAATAATTTTTCTTTTTGCACCCTTGAAGTTATACATACCCAGAGCGGCTACAGTACCGAGAATGGTAGAAAACGCTGCTGCAAGCACTGCAACAAGAAGGGTGTTGCCAAGAGCAGTCATAATAGCCTGGTCCTGGAAAAGTTTTATGTACCAGTCAAAGGTGAAGCCACTCCATACAGAAGATTTGCTGTCGTTGAAGGAGTAGGCAATGAGCACCGCAATGGGAGCATACAGGAACAAAAAGATAAGTCCGATGTAGAACTTCTTTCCGAGAAAAAGTTTTTTCATACGCCTACCGCCTCCTCATCGCCGAAGCGGTTCATAATTACCATAAATACAAGGATTACAATCATCAGCAGCAGAGCAATGGCTGATGCTGTGTGTTTGTCACTCTTGTAAAGCATCTCAATAACGTCACCAATCATTCTGTTGTTGGGTCCGCCCAGATACTGAGATACAAGGAATGTGCTGGCAGAGGGAACAAACACCATGGTAACACCGGAGATAATTCCGGGAACAGAAAGAGGGAACACAACTTTTCTGATAACATTCAGTTTGCTGCAGCCCAGATCCTGTGCGGCTTCAATAAGACTCTTGTCAATCTTGCCCATAACTGTGGTGAGGGGAAGAATCATAAAGGGCAGGAACTCATACACCATACCCAGCACAACAGCCCCTGTGTTATACATCAGCGGAATGTCAATTCCAATCAGATTCAGGAAAGAATCAATAGGACCGTTTGTCTGAAGAAGCAGTACCCAGGCACGGACTCTGAGAAGGAAGTTCATCCACATAGGTACCATAATCAGCATGGTGTAGGTACTCTGGGCACGTTCAGAACTCTGAGAGATAAAGTAACTCAGAGGATATGCCAGCACAAGGCAGATAGATGTGCTGAGAAAAGCCACCCAGAGTGAATACAGAAACTCATCTTTATAGTTGAGAGCCTTCTGCAGGAACATCAGGGTGAAGTTTCCGTTATCATCTCTGCAGGTGTTGCTGATGATGAGCACAAGAGGAACAAGAGTAAACACAAACATCCAGAGAATGTAGGGGATAATCAGTTTCTTAGTTTTCATCGACGTCCTCCTGAGTGATTACAGGTGTAACGACTGCCTTTGAAAAATCAAAGCAGATGGGAACATAAGTGGCAACCTGCTCGTCCTGAGCACTGTGCATAATCCACTTGCGCTCGTCAGACTCAAGGATAATTTCGTTGTGTGCACCCTTCCATATAACAGACTCAACAAAAACGTCTGTAAGCTGACCTACACCCTCACCGTCAACATAAAGACCGTCAGGGGGAAGCTGAATACTCAGAGTTGTTCCCTTGGGATAGTAGCCGTTTTCAAGTTCAAGCTCCTTACCCTCCAGTGAAATTGTCACCACGGGTGAATCCTCAGAAGAATCAACAACCTCTGCAGTGAACTCGTTGTAAGGAGTGGGGAAGAGTTTATTCATAATGTGAATGTTGTCAGGGGATACGCGCATACCGATGCGGCTTCCTGCAGGTGAAGATACTGTGGAGTGGATAAGCAGAGTGCAGTTTCCAACCTTTACTTCCATCTCATAGTGAACACCCTTGAACACAACGCCTGTAACATCACCTGTCACAGTGCCCTCCTCAGGAGTTGTAACCTCAATATCCTCAGGACGGATAACAATATCTACAGGTGTATTCTCACCAAAGCCTTTGTCAACACACTTGAAGTCACTGCCAAGAATACGTACTCTGTAGTCCTTGAGCATAAGTCCGTCAAGAATGTTTGCCTCACCGATAAAGTCAGCAACGAAGGCATTTGCAGGCTCGTTGTATATATCGATGGGAGTACCTATCTGTTCAATCTTACCATTGTTCATTACAACCACGCGGTCACTCATTGTCAGAGCTTCCTCCTGGTCGTGGGTAACATATACAAAGGTCTTCTTTGTCATCTTCTGGATTCTTTTCAGCTCAATCTGCATATCCTTACGCAGTTTAAGGTCAAGAGCACCCAGAGGCTCGTCAAGAAGAATAACATCAGGGTCGCACACAAGAGCACGTGCAATGGCAACTCTCTGCTGCTGTCCGCCTGAAAGCTTTGACACAGCACGTTTTTCGTAGCCCTTAAGGTCTACGATTGCCAGCATCTTTGTAACTCTTGCCTTGATTTCATCTTTGGGAAGTTTCTTCAGCTTCAGACCAAAGGCAACATTATCAAAAACATTCAGATGAGGAAACAGTGCGTACTTCTGAAAAACTGTGTTTACATTACGCTTATTGGGAGGAGTACCGTTGATGCGCTTGCCGTCATAGAATACGTCACCGCTGTCAGGCTCCAGGAATCCGCCGATAATTCTCAGAGTTGTGGTTTTACCGCAACCTGAAGGACCCAGCAGAGTAATGAACTCCTTGTCCGTTATGTCCAGTTCTATATTGTTAAGTATAACTTCACCGTCAAATTTAACGTTGATATTCCTAAGTGAAACAATAGGTTTCTGTTCCAAAAAAACACCCCCGAATAAATCAGAAATAATATTTAGTATAAAGCACCACGAAAAACTGTTCAGTTACGTAGATTTATACAGTATAGAATTATATATTCTGTGAGTCAATTTGTCAATTTATTTTGAATGTTGAAAGAAGAAAAAATTTAATGCTGTAGCACGCGAAAGTTTGTCACATTTTCCAACAAAAGGGGACTTTAACTTTATTTGCGTGTATATAATAGAAAAGTAAAAGTCCCCTTGAAACTTCACTAAATCTGATAAAATTTGACCTACTATGCAAAATACTGAAATTTGGATAAAAATTTGCCATATTCTCGTGTATTTAGCGCCTTGTTATTTGGCGTTTTCTTTTGCTATAATGATAGTTGTAAGGATTTTGGCTTTACAAGAAATTTATGTGAAAGGAATGTTATCTATGAAAAGAGTAAAAAGACTTATGTGTCTCCTGCTTGCAATGCTGACAATCGTGTCTCTTTGTGCAGTAGGTTTCACAGCACAGGCTGCTGTAGTTGACACAGCAGAGACTTCTGTCGCTTATCCCACAGCAGCAGATGATTTTACTTGGGATAACGCAACGGTCTACTTCCTTCTGACAGACCGTTTCAACAACGGAAACAAATCCAACGACCACAGCTACAATCGTGGACTCAACCGTGACGGCTCAGTTGCTTCAATTAATAATGTTGCAGCTTTCCAGGGCGGTGACTTCAAGGGTATCACCCAGAAGATCAACGAAGGCTACTTTGATGACCTGGGTATCAACGCAATCTGGGTTGCAGGTTGGTTTGAGCAGTATCACGGCTACGCAGTAGGCGGCGACGGTAAGAAGAGCTTCCCTCACTATGCATACCACGGCTACTATGGTCTTGACTTTACAGAGCTTGACAAAAACTTCGGTACAGAAGCTGAGTTCAAAGAGATGATCGATACAGCTCACAAGCACGGTATCCGTATCGTTCTTGACGTAGTTCTCAACCACCCCGGTTACAACACCATCTACGATATGAACGAGTATAACTTCGGTACTCTTAACAGCAATAGTATGGATGTTCACTACAATTACAGCAACATCAACCAGACTACCTACCACGGTGCAATCAAGTATGAAGCACATCAGGGCGGTAATGCTACAGACTGGGCAAGATGGTGGGGCAGAGATTGGCTCCGCTGCGGTATTGCAGGTTATGATTACTTAGGTTTTGATGATCTTACAGGTTCTGCCGGTGCTTCTCTTCCTGACTTTAAGACAGAGTCAACTGCTACCGTAAATATTCCTGAGATTCTCAAGACAAAGTGGAACAAAGAAGGCACATACAACTCAAAGGTAAACGAAATCAACCAGACCTTCAGCACCTACAACCTTGGCAACAAGACTGTTTCAAACTACCTTGTATCCTGGTATGCAAAGTGGGTTGAAGAGTATGGTATCGACGGCTTCCGCTGTGATACTGCAAAGCACGTTGGACAGGATGTATGGAAGAAACTTTCCAACACATGTACACAGGCTCTTAAGAACTGGAGAAAAGCTAACCCCTCTGCTACAGGTGCAAACTGGGACGAAGACTTCTGGATGACAGGTGAAAACTTCGGTCAGGGTGTAAGCAATAACCAGTATTATCAGAACGGCTTTGACTCTATGATCAACTTCTCATTCTCTGCTGACAATAAGGGTAACGGCGCAAACGGAATGAAGAAGACAGGTAACCTTAATCAGACATACGCTGATTACGCAAACCAGATTAACAATAACCCCAACTTCAACGTTCTCACATACATCTCCTCTCACGATACAGGTCTGTGCCGTGATGATCTGTACTATCAGGGCTCTGCACTTCTGCTTCTCCCCGGCGGTGTTCAGATTTACTACGGTGACGAGACAAACAGAGGTAGAGTTGATTGTTCTATCCACGACCATACAGTAAGAAGCTTTATGAACTGGAGCGGTATGGACAAGAACATTCTTGCTCACTGGCAGAAGGTTGGTACTTTCCGTAACAACCACGTTGCAGTTGGTGCAGGTTCACACTCTAACCTCTCAGCTTCTTCAGGTACTGCTTTTGCACGTACATACTCAAAGAACAACGTTACAGATAAGGTTGCTTGCGTAGTTGGCGCAAATGCAAACTCCAACGTAACAATCACACTTAACAACACCTTTGCAAACGGTACAGTTGTTCGCAATGCTTACGACGGTAAGACAGCAACTGTTACAGGCGGCAAGGTTACATTCAACTCAGGCGCACACGGCACAATCCTTGTTGAGCTTGCTGAAGATGTTACACCCACTGTTCCCACAACAGCAAAGCCCACTGAGAAGCCCACAGAGATTACAACCACAGTTAAGCCCACAACTGCTCCTGTAGTTCCTGCTGTATATGTAACTCTTGGTGACGCAGACCTTTCTGAGATTGTTAACATCAAGGACGCAACTCTCATCCAGAAGGTAGTAGCAGAGCTCGAGACTCTTGAGGGCAATGCAAAGATTGCTGCTGACGCAGACGAAAGCGGTATTGTAAACATCAAGGACGCAACTGCTATCCAGAAGTTCGTTGCAGAGCTTGATGCAGGTTGCAACGTAGGCGACAAGATCAAGGTTTCAGGCGGATCAGATACTCCTGCTCCCACACCTACACCTACACAGCCTACAACAATTCCCGGCGATGATCCTGTAGAGCCTACTACAACACAGACTCCTGATGATAACACAATCGACCTCACTCAGATTGAAGGTCAGATTATCATTCTTGCAAACAACTCCTATGCAACACCCTATCAGCACAACTGGACAGACGGCGGCAACCCCCACAACACATGGCCCGGTGAGCCCCTTACTCAGGTTGGTCCCTACTATGTTGCAATCGTTCACGATGAAGCTAATATGATTATCTTCAACGATAACGGCGGTGCTCAGACAGACAACCTGTCTATCCCCGGTGAGTTTGCAATTTACGATATGTCCACAGGTTCATGGAATGGTTTCCTCTCAGATTTTGTAGACGTTACCAAGTTCCCCACAGACGGTTTTGATGTTCCTACACCCGGTCCTACACCTACTACTCCCAATCCCGGTCCTGACCCTGATCCTTCAGGCAACTACATCTACTTCAGAGATGCAGCAGGCTGGGGCACAGCATACTGCCACTACTGGTCTGATAACGGTGGCTCCGTATGGCCCGGCGACCAGATGGAAAAGGTAGGAGATAATCTTTACAGATTTGCCATTCCCAATGACCCCACAGGTGCTATGTATCAGAACATTGTATTTAACATTGGTAGCAATGCAACACAGACAGGCGACCTGACTGCAGAGCTTGGCAAAGCCTTCAATAACCAGTCAAACCAGTGGGAAGATAAATAATCTTACTACTTGTTAAAGCAAAATAAATACTAAAAAGAACAGCCTCTTCCAATTTCGGAAGAGGCTGTTTTGCTGTGTTTAGGTTGTTACTTTTTTATATTCGTCTTTTCTGAACCAGTCAAGGACAGGAGCAAGTATCTTGTCCCAGTGCATACAGGGGTAGAGCACATAGTCAAAGCACTTCAGTGAAAGGAGTACTGTAAGAATCAGTGCATAAACCAGCAGAATGGGAAGCAGGAATCTGGGCAGTGTGTCCTTAAACATTTCATTGAAGAATGTAAAGCCGATAATGTACTGAACAGGTCTGTGCAGAGCATATAC
>JAZQHL010000007.1:0-4372 GCA_045540595.1 Ruminococcus sp. | reverse complement strand
GCAAGAACCTTGCGTCCGTTTTTGTCGGACATTCTCTTTCTGAAGCCGTGCTCCTTCTTTCTGTGGAGCTTCTTGGGTTGATATGTTCTGAGCATATTAATCCTCCTTTCGGATACATAACCTTGCAATTTAGCATTATACTTGAAATTTTCTTTTTAGTCAATAAAAATTTTCGATTTTTTCTGACTTTTTGGAAAACTTATTATTCTGTTAAAAATTCTTTTATAAACCTCCACTATATCTTGTATTTATGCAAGGTTTCAACCACAAATTGCAGACGAAAAAAATACTCCTACAGAAGACCAATATATAAATAGTAATAAATACATTATATATGCAAAATAAATTGTAAAAAGCATTGCATTCAGACGTTGTTTTTGGTAAAATAAAATGGTAAATGTGAAAGAGTGTCTTTTAAGATTTTGTGTCCTTTTTTATAAGTATTTATTTTTGCTGATAAACCGGCAGAAATTATTCGTAACGGAGATTTTCTCCGTAATTTTTTCAGGACACCAGAAGGGAAATTTTAAAAATAAGGAAATTACTAAGGAGGTAAAACGTATGGAATCTTTCAGCGACGCATGGGGCGTCATTTGCGAGTACTGCAAAACAAAAATCACCGATGTAGCCTACAAAATGTGGATCAGCCGCATTGAACCTGTAGACCTTGACTTCAAAACAGGAACAGCAACTTTACTTGTTCCCAACGAGTTTCACAAGGATACAATAGAAAGATGTTACATAACACTGCTTGACGATGCATTCAAGGAAATCTTCGGAACAACCTTTGAATTATGTCTTATTACACCTGAGGAGAAAAAAGCAACCGTTCCCGAAGACACTGCAAAAGATGCAGGCTCTATTTACGACTACACTTTTTCTAATTTTATAGTAGGACCCTCAAACACCTTTGCACACGCAGCTGCTATGGCAGTTGCAGCAAAACCTGCTGATGCTTACAACCCTCTTCTTATTTACGGAAGCTCAGGACTTGGCAAAACTCACCTTCTCTATGCTATCGGCAACGAAATAAAAAAGAATAATCCGGATATGAGAATTCAGTATGTCAAAGGTGATGAGTTCATCACCGAGCTTGTTCAGGCTATCAGTAACGCAACTACTGCTGAATTCAAGCAGAAGTACAGACACGCAGATGTTCTTCTTGTGGACGATGTTCAGTTTATTGCAGGTAAGAACAGTACACAGGATGAATTCTTCCACACATTCAATGCACTCTATGAGGACCACAAGCAGATTGTTCTTATTTCTGACCGTCCTCCCAAAGATATGAAAATTCTTGATGAGCGTCTTCGTTCACGATTTGAGTCAGGTCTTATTGCTGACCTTCAGCCGCCTGACCTTGAAACAAGAATTGCAATTATCAAGAAAAAAGCAGATATTCTTGAAGTTCCCATTGCTGATGAGCTTATTGTTTTTATTGCTCAGAAAATCAAGACAAACGTCCGTCAGCTTGAAGGAGTTGTGAAGAAACTCAAGGCAAGATATCTTCTCAATAATGAAAAAATTACCCAGGCAGTTGTGGCAGAGGCTATCTCTGATATACTCAATAACGACAATACACCTGAACAGACAGTAGCAAAGATTATTGATGAAGTTGCCCGCACCTTCGGTATTTCTGCAGAAGACCTCCGCTCTAAGAAGAGTCGTAAGGCATCTATCAATAAACCCAGACACATTGCTATCTATATAATCAGAGAGATAACAGGTCTTTCTATGACAGAAATCGGTAAGATTTTCGGAAACCTGCATCACTCCACCATTGTTTATACTACTCAGCAGATTGACAAACAGATGCAGGCTGAACCTGCTCTGAGAGAAACAGTGGAAGATATTATGAAAAATATCAGAGAATCTTAAAACACAGATTTATAAAGAAAAGTTTTCCACAAATTCACCAACATTAACATTGAGATTTTCAACATTTCAATATTTTAATTTCCGCGGAAATCTCAATGTTAAAAACAAAAAAGTTTTCATCAATATCCATTCGGAGAAATAATTCCCATGAATACTTGCTATGAATATCTTTTTAACAAATTCACAGCCCCAACAACTTACAACAGTTTATTATAACATTTCTTTTTAATTTCTTTTCAGAAAGGATTTTACAGAATGAAATTTACAGTAATGAGATCTGATATTGTTCAGTCAGTCCAGAATGTTTCAAGAGCAGTTTCTACAAAAGCAACTCTGCCTGCACTCGAGGGTATCCTCATAAAAGCATACAATAACACACTTACACTTTCAGGTTACGATTTAGAGCTTGCTATCACCACAACCATTGAAGCAACAGTTTCTGTTGAAGGTGAGATTGTAGTAGGAGCAAAGCTTTTCTCTGATATCGTAAGAAAGCTTCCCGAAGAAATCGTTACTTTCGAAACAGACGAAAGAATGATTATCTATATCCAGAGCGGCAACGCTTCTTATCAGATTGTCGGTATTTCTTCTATGGATTATCCTGAAATGCCTAAATTTGATGCAATGGATGAAATTAAAATCAATGCAGGTGTGCTGAAGAATATGATCAAGCAGACCCTGTATGCTGTTTCTGACAACATCAACAAGCCTATATATACAGGCTCTCTTTTTGAAATCAAGGAGAAGGTAATGAGAATTATCTCCATTGACGGTTACCGTATGGCAATCAGACGTGAAGATATTGACTGCGAATCTGATAACAAGTTTATTGTTCCCGGCAAAATGCAGAGTGAAATTCTCAAGCTTATCAATGACGATGAAAAAGAAGTAACAATCATTGTCGGTCAGCGTCACGTTACTTTCAATGTAGATACATACTCCATTGTTTCCAGAATTATTGAGGGTAACTTCCTTGATTACCGTACAACTGTGCCCAAGTCTGAAGACACAGTAATCAGAATCAACACAAGACATCTTATCAATGCAGTTGATCGTATGGCACTTATCACAAGTGAGAGAGTACAGAGTCCTGTGAGATTTTCAATTACACAGAATGAAATCAAACTTTCATGCCGCACAGCAGTAGGCAGAGCATCAGATGAAATTCCTGTTTCCACTATAGGAAAAGATGTAGTTATCGGTTTCAACAACAGATATCTTTTAGATGCTCTGAGAAACACCGAATGCGATGAGGTTATGCTTGTATTAAACGGCAGCCTTTCACCTATGATTGTAAAACCCGTTCAGGGAGAATCCTTCCTGTTCTTAGTTGTTCCTATGAGGCTTAACGATGAAATCTGAGATAATCAAAATTAATGATGAATTTATAAAACTTGATTCCCTGCTTAAATATTCAGGTCTTGCAGAAACAGGCGGAGAAGCAAAGGTACTTATCCAGAGCGGGCAGGTACTTGTAAATGGTGAAGTCTGCACTATGCGCGGCAAGAAAATGAGAGACGGGGACAAGGCTCAGTATGGTGACAGAATTGTTGAGGTGTCCGTTGTTTGATAGTAAAATCTCTTGAATTCACATCTTTTCGAAACCTTAAGGACAATAAAATATTTCCCTGTGAAGGAGTCAATGTAATTTACGGTGACAACGCTCAGGGTAAGACAAATCTCCTTGAGGCTGTGTGGATGTTTTCAGGAGGTCACTCTTTCCGCGGAGCAAAGGAATCCGAACTGATAAACTTTGAAAGTAAAAAATCTGAAATTACTATGGAATTTTTCAGTCAGGGAAGAGATCAGACTGCAACCATCAGATTTACAGGCAATAAAAAAGAAGTAAAGATAAACGAAGTTACAAAACCTTCTTCAGCTTATCTTTCACAGTGTTTCTCTGCTGTGGTTTTTTCACCTGAACACCTTTCTCTTGTAAAAAACGGCCCTTCACTAAGACGTAAATTTATTGACGGAGCAATCTGCCAGCAGGATATAAAGTTTGCAGTGCTTCTTTCAAAATACAACAGAACAGTTTTTCAGCGTAATGCTTTACTCAAGGAAATTTACAGGCACCCTGAGCTGGAAGAAACCATCTGTATCTGGGACGATTCGTTGATTATTCTTGGTGCAAGGATTATTTTCAAGAGACTTGAGTATCTGAAAAAACTTCAGATTACAGCGCAGGATTTTCACAAGGGAATCTCCAACGGAAAAGAAGAACTTAAAATAGAATATATCAGTTCTGCAGGGGTTTCTTTTGATGATACCGAGCAGGAAATTGCAAAAAAACTCAGAGAAAATTTTGAAAAGTGCAGACGAGAGGATATTAAACTCAGTTGTACAAACTGCGGTCCTCACAGAGATGACCTGGATTTTCTTATTAACGGAATTAAAGCAAAAACCTTTGCATCTCAGGGACAGCAGAGAAGCATCATACTTTCTCTGAAACTTGCTGAAGCACAGATGCTGTGGCAATTTTTTGATGAGCCCA
>JAZQHL010000006.1:0-23017 GCA_045540595.1 Ruminococcus sp. | reverse complement strand
CTTAAGATCTACAAGGAATCTGACGCTAACAATTGCCCTTGGGGTGAGCTCGGTGTAGACGTAGTTCTCGAGTGCACAGGTTTCTATACATCTAAGGATAAGGCTCAGGCTCACATCAATGCCGGCGCTAAGAAGGTTGTTATTTCTGCTCCTGCAGGAAATGATCTTCCTACAATCGTTTACAACGTTAACCACACAACACTCACAGCTGATGATCAGATCATTTCTGCTGCTTCCTGCACAACTAACTGTCTTGCTCCTATGGCAAAGACTCTGAACGACCTTGCTCCTATCCAGAGCGGTATCATGGCTACTATCCATGCTTACACAGGCGATCAGATGATCCTTGACGGTCCTCACAGAAAGGGCGACCTCAGACGTGCACGCGCAGGCGCAGTTAACATTGTTCCCAACTCCACAGGTGCTGCTAAGGCTATCGGCCTTGTAATCCCTGAGCTGAACGGCAAGCTGATCGGTTCTGCACAGAGAGTTCCTGTTCCCACAGGTTCCACAACTCTTCTCTTCGCAGTTGTTAAGGGCAACGTTACTAAGGAAGACATCAACGCTGCTATGAAGGCTGCTGCAAGCGAGAGCTTCGGCTACAACGAGGACGAGATCGTTTCTTCCGATATCGTTGGTATGAGATACGGCTCACTCTTCGATGCTACTCAGACAATGGCAACTTACATGCCTGAGACAGACACAACTCAGGTTCAGGTTGTTTCCTGGTACGACAACGAGAACTCTTACACATCTCAGATGGTAAGAACAATCAAGTACTTCGCAGAGCTTGACAAGGATCTTCAGGACTAATCCCTGAATCCGTTAAACTTAACGAACAAAATTACGGGCAGTCGCTGTGACTGCCCGTTTTTTTCGTAAATTATCAAGTGTGTTTGTTGCTGTAGCCCGCTGATGGTGTAAGATTCAACATCTGATTTCTTGCCTTCGGTGAGGGTATCTCCTCTTTTTTTAGCAAAGCTCCTGCTGTCTGCACAAAGCCATCAAGGTATTCAGACCTCAGTATACTCTCAGCAGAGTCTTACTCAGGGTCAAGCAGTCCCCACAGGTCAACTTCCTCATCTGCGTAGTAAATTTTTTCTTATTACTCAGGCTGTTGTGCGGGATATTCCGCTCTGAGCCTTTCGAGAAACTCCTTTTCCACTTAATCTTACTCCTCGTAAAGTTCGTAAAACACCATCCTCAAATCCCTTATCAATTTGTTGCTTGTAGGAATTTGGCGCAAGCCATCCGCAGTCAACGCTTCCAAAGCTTGTTGCATCCTGTGTCTGCCTCTCTCGAATAACGCCCAAGTATCCCAGAATCTTTTTGGCACTTTCACTTTGTTCCCATACAGTGTCGTACCTTCCACTAACGGCTGATACTGTTCTTTGTTCCAATAACTCGGTGTTTTCACTGCCATTTTCAGCACCTCCAATATTTTTATTATCTCCTATTTCAGCTTCGGTGTCAATCAAATCAGTTCTTGAATACCTTGCATCCGCAAACACAACATCCTGCCTGTCAATATCGGGTCGGGTGTTTTTTCTTTGCTCATCTGTAAGATTCTGTCTTTTCTGCACATCTCTGGCCTCAACCTCACCTGCAGTGGAGTGATAAAGTTCGTGAGCCGTTCTTGATCACCTTTTTTGCATTCAGGTGAATCATCTTTTATGACAACATTTTATACAACAAATTATTCAATTAGTATTGCTGTGTTTTGATTTTTGGATTATAATCATAAGTGAATAAGGAAGTGGTTTCAATGAGTTTAACTGTCAATAGTGAAATACTGCTGAGTTTTGTGGTGCCTGTTTATAATGTTGAAGATTTTATAGAGGACTGCCTCAAAAGCCTTCTGGCTCAGAATGTATCAAAGGAACTATACGAAATCATTTGTGTTGATGACGGGTCTACTGACAATTCAGGCAGAATTCTTGATGACTATGCAGATATCAACTCTAACATCAAAGTTATTCACTCAGAAAACAAGGGTGTTTCAGCAGCAAGAAACATAGGAATATCCGCATCAACAGGAAAATATTTATGGTTTGTGGATTCTGACGATATGATTGCCACAAACTGTCTTAAGCCGTTATTTAATATTATTATAGAAAAATCTCCCCAGTGTATCAGATTCAACCATGAAAATACAGGTGAATCAGATAACTTTGATAGCATTTGCAGCAACCCGTTTAATACTTTTCACGGCTCAATCCATAAGGGACGTATATCCGGAAACCATGTATGGGAATCTGTTGTGAAAGCAAGTATCATCAAGGATAACAACATAAGATTTGATGAGCAGATGAAATTCGGCGAAGACACCTTGTTTACATATATGATCTACGCAAATATGCCCTCGGATTGTTGGATTGCTTTGAGAGAAAGCCTGTATTACTATCGTACACGAAAAAACTCTGCTGTAAACACAAAAACCAAAGAAAGATATACTCAGCAGACAAAAGACCTCTTCAGAATGGCATATACATACAAGGAAATTCTGAAAAATAATTCTTTAACCGATGGTAGAATCATAGAAAACACAAAAAAACGACAGCAGCTTGCAACCATCGGTGCTCTTACAATTCTGCCCAAAAGCACTCTTGATTACAAGGAAACAATGAGATGCATCAGGGAAGAAAAGCTTTATCCCTTTTCTTTTTCTTTCTGGAATGTAAGACTTGCAAAATCCTTCAAAGCAAAAGTGATGGAAACTATAAAACTTTTATTTATTTTCAGACCGTTTTACAAAGTATATTATCTGCTGATGAAAAAATAAACTTCTTTTTGTTTTAACATAAAAGTTTGAAAGAATTCAGGTGATGCTATGAAAAAAGGGCTGACAATCAACACAGTTGGAATTCTCTACGCCTTTATTCATTTTTCGGTGGAAGTTTCCTGTTTTTACTTTTTGTTTTCAAGGCTCAGCGATAATCCTTTGTGGTGGGCACTGGCTTTGCTTTACGATGCTCTTGCCTTTGTTCCCCAGAGTTTTTTTGGACTGATTGCTGACAAATACAGGAAATTCAACTACGGAGCACTGGGTTGTATACTGATGATTATCGGTTTTGTTGTTCCCATAAATATTCTTGCGCTCTTTATCATCTGTATCGGCAATGCTCTGGTACACATTGCAGGAGCAGAAAAAACACTGAACGGAGCAAACGGAAAAATCACACCCTGCAGTATTTATGTGGGCGGAGGCTCAGCAGGTGTTATTACAGGGCAACTTCTGGGGCTTCTCGGTTTACCTTTACTCTCCCTCATTCCTTTGGGGCTTATGGTATTATCACTGGGACTTTCCTTTGTTATCTCTGCACTGTATTCCCCACAGAAGGATACAAAAGCCTTTGAAATCACTGCTGACCGCAGCACCGCTCTGATTGTCATTTTTGCATTTATTGCGGTTGCAATCCGTTCTTACATAGGATATGCCATACCCACAGACTGGAACAAAACCCAACTGCAGGCAATTCTGCTTTTCTTCTTTATGGGTACAGGAAAAATCCTTGGCGGTGTTCTTTCTGATAAATTCGGATACAGAAAAACCACCTTTATCAGTCTGATCTGCAGTTTACCGTTCCTGCTTTTCGGCAACTCGGTCATGACTGTATCTCTGATAGGAATCGGACTTTTCAGTATGACAATGCCCATAACCGTTGCCATACTGGTATCAGAACTCAAAGATGATCCCTGTTTTGCCTTCGGCATCACAACAGTTGCATTATTTGCAGGTATTGTGCCTGCTTTCTTCATAAAACCTGAGGGTTTATTATTTCATCAGCTGACAGTACTGATATTATCTCTGATATCTGCTGTTTCAATATTTATCTGCATTAAGAAAGGAAGTTGACTATGCTTACAAGATTATTGGATGCAATTATGCCCGGCCAGGAAATTGTCTCTTTTTTATTCAGTGATTTCTTCATCTGGCTGATTCTGCTTCTGGTAGCAAATATGCTTGTTGCCGCTGCAATTGTGATTACCATTGTTTTAGTCAGAAAGAAAAAGGCTTCAAAAGATATAAAAGTCATTGAAGAATGAAAGCAGTTATCCTGTATCTGGCAGAATGTCTTCTGCTGACCTGCACAATTGAAGCTATTGTTTGTCTTTTTCTAAAAAACAAAGGCAAATGGCTTGGAGCAGGGCTTATCTGCAACATCATAACAAACCCTGCAATCAATATAATTCTGCTGATAGCAGGTATTTTCACTGAGAAGCTGTGGCTGATTTATCTGCTTGGAATCATACTGGAAATTGCTGTGCTTTTTGCAGAAACTGCACTTTATAAGTTCATACTGAAGGAGTCCTTCAGAAAATGTATTGCAGTATCTGCTATGTGTAATACTCTTTCCTTTTTGTCAGGTATAATCATCAGCGTATTCATTTAAACAGAAAACCCCGTTCCGATTCAAACTACAGTATCGGAACGGGGATGTTTTTTTAGTTTTTAATTACATTTGTGTTTACCCAATCTGCCTTTATGTAATATATAAGCAAGGTGATTGAACTCAGTGTCCATGTGAGAGGATATACCCAGTTGACCACGTCTATAGACTGTGTTATGGGAACCATAACAAGCAGGAATCCAACGCGGATTACACACCAGAACACAAGCATTGTAAGCATAGGCACCAGACTTTTGCCTGCTCCCCGAAGCACCGCGGCAAAGCTGTGGGTTGCTGCAAGCAGGAAATAAAAAAGTGAACATATCTGTGCCTTCTGCACACCATAGGCGATCGCTTTGCTGTCACGGGTAAAGGCTGAAATCAGAAGCGGAGCGGAAACATAAAAAAGAATACCGATTATCTCTGCAATTGTCAGCGAACAGATAAGTCCGAAGCGGGCACCTTTTCTGACTCTGTCTTTATTTCCTGCACCCAGATTCTGACCTACAAAGGTGGTGATTGCAGAAGTAAAGCTTGTTATGGGCAGGAAGGCAAAGCCTTCTATCTTTGAATAGGCACCACAACCTGCCATTGCCATTTCTCCGAAGTAGTTGATGTTTGACTGAACAATTACATTTGCGAAAGCAATGATTGAGTTCTGCACACCTGAAGGAAGTCCAATTCGGAGAATCATTGATACCATTCTTTTATTGAAACAAAGTTCTCTGATTCTTACTGAATAATCTTCTTTTGTTCTCATCAGTCTTATCATACACAGAACAACACTTATAAACTGAGAAATGATAGTTGCCAGTGCTGCCGCCCATACTCCCTGATCAAATCCCACAATCAGAATCAGGTCGAGAACTACATTTATCACCGAAGAGATTATCAGGTAATACAGCGGGTGTTTGCTGTCACCTACAGCCTGCATTATTCCCATACAGGAATTATACATTACAAGTCCAAGTCCGCCCATAAAATATACGCTGATGTATTCAACCGCTTCAGGCATAACATCTATGGGTGTACCCATCCACTGAAGAATCTGAGGTGAAAGCCAGGTTGCAACTACAGTGAGAACAACACCTATCACAAGAGACAGGGATATGTAGGTATGGATAGAAAGCCTTAGATTCTTTTTATCCTTTGCTCCGAAGAACTGAGAAATCACAACTCCCGCGCCCAAGCCTATTCCCTGAAAAAATCCTACAAGGAGAAAAATCAGCATACCTGTGGAGCTTACTGCAGCAAGGGCGGTATCGCCTAATTTATTGCCTACAATGAGTGAGTCTGCAGTATTATAAAGCTGCTGAAAAAGGTTTCCGAAAAAGAGAGGAACTGCAAATTTTATTATACTTTTCGGGATTGAGCCCGTAAGCATATATTCATTTTTTGTGTGCATAATTCCCCTCCTTTCAGGTTTTCATAGTTTTAAATTATTGCTGACATATAATAATAAAATTCAATAAAACAATTATAGTCTCCTGTAAAAGTTTGTCAACCTGACTGATAACAGCACAAATAATAAATTACAAAAGGATTTTTCAGTGTTTTTCGTCACAATGCCCAAAGGATAATAAGAAAGTTTGTCTATCATTATTTTCTTTTTTATTGAAATAATAAATTGTATTTGATATAATATAGTAGTACAGATAGGTGTACAAGTATGTATATCATATTCCAACAGGAGGAAAATATATGAATTATTCTTTTAACGACGAAAGATCACACATTCAGCTTTACTATGATGGTGATGCTATCCGTGCCTATGAGTTCTTCGGTTCACACGTAGAAAACTGGGAAGGTAAGCAGGGTGTTGTGTTCAGAGTATGGGCACCTAACGCAAAATCTGTTTCTGTTGTAGGTGACTTCAACGGCTGGGATCAGGACGCTAACCATATGTACAAAATTGATGATGGCGGCATCTGGGAAGTATTCATTGAAGGTGTTGGCGAGTATGACATCTACAAGTACTGTGTTGAAACTCCCTGGGGTGAAAAACTCCTCAAGACTGACCCCTATGCATTCCACTGTCAGACAAGACCCGAGAACGCTTCCAGAGTTTTCTCTCTTGGCAATCATCAGTGGCAGGATTCAGCCTGGTATGAGCACAAAAACAGCGTAAATCACTTTGAGCAGCCTCTGAACATCTACGAGATGCACGCAGGCTCCTGGCGTAAATATTCCGACGGCAATGCTTTCTCTTACGAGAAGCTTGCTGACGAGCTTATCCCCTACATCAAGGAGATGGGTTATACTCACCTTGAATTCATGCCTATCACAGAGTATCCCTTTGACGGCAGCTGGGGTTATCAGGTAACAGGTTACTTTGCTCCTACTTCCCGTTACGGCAACCCTGACGAGCTGATGGCATTTATCGACCGTTGCCACCAGGAAGGCATCGGCGTTATCATTGACTGGGTACCTGCTCACTTCCCCAAGGACGCACACGGTCTTGGCAGATTTGACGGTATTCACTGCTACGAGTATGAGGATTCCAGAAAGGGCGAGCACAAGGAATGGGGTACATATGTATTCGACTACGCTCGTAACGAAGTTGTTTCATTCCTTATCTCCTCTGCTATGTTCTGGATTGACAAGTATCACGTTGACGGTATCCGCGTTGATGCTGTTGCATCTATGCTTTACCTTGACTACAACCGTAAGGACGGCGAGTGGGTTGCTAACTCTTCAGGCGGAAGAGAGCACTGGGAGGCTGTTGAGTTCCTGAAGAGACTTAACACTGCTGTTCATCTTTATCACCCCACAGTTATGATGATTGCTGAGGAAAGCACATCATGGCCCATGGTTACACGTCCTGTTTATGACGGCGGTCTGGGCTTTGACTACAAGTGGAACATGGGTTGGATGAACGATATGCTCCACTATATGAAGCTTGATCCCCTGTGGAGACCCTTCCACCACGACAACCTTACATTCAGCTTCCTCTATGCTTTCTCTGAGAAGTTCCTGCTTCCTATCTCTCACGATGAGGTAGTTTACGGCAAGGGTTCTCTTATCAATAAGATGCCCGGTGACTATGACACCAAATTTGCAGGCGTTCGTGTATTCTACTCCTACATGATGGCTCACCCCGGAAAGAAACTCACATTCATGGGTACAGAGCTGGGTCAGTTTGACGAGTGGAACTGCAACGAAGAGCTTCAGTGGGGTCTCTTACAGTATGAGAAGCACCAGAAACTCAACCACTTCTTTGCTGATATCAACAAGTTCTACAAAGAGAACACCTGCATGCATCAGGTTGACTTCAACTGGGAAGGCTTTGACTGGATTCACCACGATGACTATACTCAGAGCATTATTGCTTTCCGTCGTAAGGACAAGGACGGCAACGATATCGTTGTAGTATGTAACTTCCAGCCTATGTTCAGACACGATTACAGAATCGGTGTTCCCCAGTATGGTATCTACAACACAGTATTCAATACTGACGATGACCAGTACGGCGGTTACCATTGTGCAAACAATCCTGCTGACATTATGACAACAACAGAGCCTTGTCATAACCTTGATCAGTCTATCGTTATCAACATTCCTCCTATGAGCGCAATGTTCTTCAAGTGCACACAGCCTATGGAGAAGCCCGTGCCTGTAGTAAAAGAAGAAAAGCCCAAGAAGAAGACTACTAAGAAAACTACTACAAAGAAAGCTCCTGCTAAGAAGACAGCAGAGAAAAAGGAAGATGCTCCTGCTAAGAAGGCTCCCGCAAAGAAAACAGCCGCTAAGAAAACAGAAGCTGTAGCTGAGAAACCTGCTGAGGAGAAAGCTCCTGCAAAGAAGGCTCCTGCTAAGAAGACAGCTGCTAAGAAGACAGCTGCTAAGAAAACAGAGGCTGTAGCTGAGAAGCCCGCTGAGGAGAAAGCTCCCGCAAAGAAGGCACCTGCCAAAAAGACAGCTGCCAAAAAAGCTGAAACAGCAGAAAAGGCAGAAGAGCCCAAGAAAGCTCCTGCTAAGAAAACAACAAAGAAGTCAACCGCTTCCGACAAAAAATAATACAAATTAAATGTACAATACGGGCGGAGTATTTTTATGCTTCGCCCTGTTGCACATAATCACACCGATTTATTCCATGTCACATTTTCCTGCAGAATGCAGGATTTACGCTTTTTCTTTAACTCGAAAAAAATGACAAGGACTTTTATTTCAACCCTTGTCTGTTAATAAATTCAAACAATCAGATTAATTAATAACAAACGGAGGTTTTGCTATGTATCCTAAAAAGGAAGTCGTAGCTATGCTGCTTGCAGGCGGCCAGGGCTCACGCCTCGGTGTGCTTACAAAGAAAATTGCAAAACCCGCTGTACCTTTCGGCGGTAAATACAGAATCATTGACTTTCCATTGTCCAACTGTATCAACTCCGGCATAGAAGCAGTAGGTGTACTTACTCAGTATCAGCCTCTGGTGCTTAACGAATACATTGGCAACGGTCAGCCCTGGGACCTGGACGGCACAAACTCAGGTGTTACCTGTCTGAGCCCTTATCAGGCAGTTGATGGTGCCGACTGGTACTCAGGCACTGCAAACGCAATCTACCAGAATATCAGTTACATTGACAGATATAACCCTGAATATGTAGTTATTCTTTCCGGTGACCACATCTACAAGATGGATTACTCCAAAATGATTGCTGCTCACAAAAAGAACAATGCTGACTGCACAATTGCAGTTATTGATGTTTCGCTTGAGGAGGCTTCCCGTTTCGGAATTCTTAATACATACGAAAGCGGTGAGATCTATGAATTTGATGAAAAGCCTGCTCACCCCAAGAGCACAAAGGCTTCAATGGGTATTTATGTTTTCAGCTGGAACAAACTGAGAAAGTATCTTATTGAGGACGAGCAGAATCCCGATTCTGACCATGACTTTGGTAAAAACGTTCTTCCTCTGATGCTTGCAAGCGGTGAGAGAATGTTTGCTTACGGCTTTGAGGGCTACTGGAAAGACGTTGGTACAATTGACAGTCTCTGGGATGCAAATATGGATATCCTTAACCCCAACATCAACCTTGATTTGAAGGATATCTGCTCCAGAAACCGTATGCTTCCTCCCCATTATCTGGGTGAAAACGCAGAAATTCAGAACTCACTTATTGCTGACGGCTGCGAAGTTGACGGAAACCTTGAGTTTTCTATTCTCTTCTCTGGCGTTAAAGTCGGCAAGGGTGCAGAAATCAACTCTTCTATCATTATGCCCGGTGCTGTTATTGAGGAAGGTGCAAAGGTACTCTACTCAATCGTTGCAGAAAACGCACATATCGGCAAGGGTGCTGTAGTCGGCGGCAGACCCGAGGATTATCCCGACCGTGACCAGTGGGGCGTTGCTGTTATCGGTGGCGGCCTTAAAATCGGTGACGGAGCAGTGATTGCTCCCAAGGCTATGATAGATACTGACGTGGAGGTGTGATGTAATGGGAATTAATTTAGCAGGACTTATTTTTGCAAATATCGGAGAAGAAAACATGCCTGAGCTTACATCAAAGCGTACTATGGCAAGTGTTCCTTTCGGCGGTAAATACCGACTGATTGACTTCCCTCTTTCCAATATGTCCAACTCCGGCATAAACAATGTTGCAGTAATCGCAAGAAACCACTTCCACTCTTTGATGGACCATGTGGGCAACGGTAAAGCCTGGGACCTTTCAAAACGCCGTTCCGGACTTACTATCCTCTCTCCTTACAAAGGACATTCTTTCAGACATCGTGTTGAGGCTATTTATCATCTTCACGGCTACTTTGAACACCTGAAAGAAGAATACATTTTGCTGACAAACAGCAACTATGCTGCTAACATTGATTACAACAAGATGTTTGAACAGCACCTGAGCACAGAGGCTGACATTACACTTATGTATAAGGATATGGAGATTCCCAAGAATGCAGTTGATCCCCTTATTCTTAACACTGACGAGAGCGGCAGAGTTACAGAGCTTCTTATAAACCCAAAGATTCAAGGCAAGTGCAAGAATTCCACTTACTCTATGATCATCAAAAAAGACCTGCTCCTTGAACTCATTCAGGATTGTATGAGTGTGAATGCTCTGAGTTTCAGAAAGAATCTTCTCCAGGACAACGTACACAAGCTCAATATTTATGCCTACGAATTCAAGGGCTATATGGCACTTGTTCACTCAGTAGATGATTACTTTGAGGAGAATATGAAGCTGATGAGCAAGGAAATCCGTGATGAACTTTTCGACCCCAGCCGTCCTATCTACACAAAGGTACGCGATGATGCACCTTCCCGCTATGGTCTGACAAGCAAGGTAAAGGGCTCACTTGTTGCTCAGGGCTGTGTTATTGATGGTGAGGTTGAAAACTGCATTATCTCCAAAGGTGTTCATATCGGCAAAGGTGCCAAAGTACGCAACTGTATAATTATGCAGGATACAAAAATCGGCAAGGGTGCAACCCTTGATTATGTTATTGTTGATAAAGATGTAGTGGTAACTGAGGGTCAGAGCCTTTCCGGCGCCGAGACATACCCCATCTACATCGCTAAACAATCCACCGTATAAACCTGAAAGGAAGGATATATATGAGAATACTTTATTGCTCCTCAGAGGCTAACCCCTTTGCAGGATCAGGCGGACTTGCAGATGTTGCAGGAAGCCTGCCCCACACATTATGCCGTAAGGGTCAGGATTGCCGTATTGTAATGCCTCTTTACGGTACTATCCCCTACGAACTGAAATGTCAGATGAACTTTATCACTAACTTCACTGTGCCTGTTGCATGGAGAAATATGTACTGTGGTCTCTTCTGGGCAAGATGGAACGACTGCACATACTATTTCATTGACAACGAGTACTATTTCAAGCGTGATAAACTGTATGGATTCTACGATGACGCAGAGAGATTTGCTTTCTTCTCAAGAGCTATCCTTGAGATGCTCCCTCACATCGACTTCCACCCTGACATTATTCACACCAACGACTGGCAGACAGCACTGGTACCCACTTACTACTACCTGTTCTACTCCAAGAACCCCTGGTATCACAACATCAAGAACATCTTCACTATTCATAATATCCAGTATCAGGGTAAGTATGGCTGGGAAGTAAACACTGAGTGTGTTGGTATTCCTAAGGATCAGGAGTGGATTCTTGAGGCTGACGGCAAACTTAATATGGTTAAGGGTGCTATTCAGACCGCTGTAAGAGTTACCACTGTATCTCCCAGTTACGCACTTGAGATTAAAGACCCCTGGTACAGCCACGGTCTGGACAGATATTTGAATGAACATCACTACAAGCTCTGCGGTATACTCAACGGCATTGAGCCTCTTGACTGGGATCCTGCTACTGACTACCATCTGTACAGAAATTACACAATGGACGATATGTCAGGCAAGGGTGAGTGTAAACGTGCTCTCCAGGAAAGACTGGGACTTGAGCAGAGATGGGATGTTCCCATGGTTGCTATGGTTACACGCCTTGTATCACACAAGGGTCTAGACCTTGTTAAGGGCAGCCTTGAAAACCTGCTGAACACTGAGAATATGCAGTTTGTTGTTCTTGGCACAGGTGACGAAGAATACGAAAACTTCTTCCGTGATATCCAGTGGAGATATCCGGGCAGAGTTTGCTTTGTAAACGGATTTATTCCTGAACTTGCAAGAAAAATCTACTCAGGTGCTGATATCTTCCTGATGCCCTCTAAGGCTGAGCCTTGCGGACTTGCTCAGATGATTGCTCTGAGATACGGTACTATTCCCGTTGTTCGTGAAGTTGGCGGACTTAAGGACTCTGTATTTGACAGTGCAGACAACTACGGCAATGGCTTTACATTCAAGAACTACACCGCAGACGATATGGCTCACGCTGTAAGACGTGCTCTGTGGGGTATTCAGGACGATCACGGCTGGCATTCACTTATGTGGAGAGCTATGATGAGCAACAACTCCTGGGACAGAAGTGCCAACGACTACATTGTAGTTTATGAGGATACTCTTAACTGGGCATAATTTATATAACTATCACTACCCTTCAGTCAGCTACGCTGACAGCTCCCCTGACAAGGGGAGCCAAGAACCTTTTTATATACAAAAGAACACTGTGCTTCGGGATTTATCCGGGGCACAGTTTTATTTTTGCAATTTCTTCAAAAAAGGCTTGACAGTTGAGTGCTTGTTCAACTATAATATAGACAGTTGAGTAATTATTCAATCATAAGGAGAAGATAAATATGTCAAACAACAGTTTTATGTGCGATTGCAACGCTGTTCATCACGAGCTTGTTGAGAATGTTCTGGGCGCTATGCCTGCAGATGAGGTATTTGCAGAACTTGCTGATTTTTACAAAATCATCGGCAACGACACAAGATGCAAAATCATTTATGCTCTTTCCATTAACGAGATGTGTGTTTGTGACCTTGCCAATGTGCTTTCTATGACAAAATCCTCTATCTCTCATCAGCTTGCAAAAATGAAAGATGCAGGAGTTCTGAAGTGCAGGCGTGTGGGCAAAGAGGTTTATTACTCACTTGATGACGAGCACATCTCCGGTATCTTTGCAATCAGCCTTGCACACATAAACCACAAGCACTAAGGAGGATATATGAAAAGCCAAAGAAATATTTTAATTGCATTTATACTTAATCTGTTCTTTTCTGTTTTTGAATTTATAGGCGGAATGTTTACAGGTAGTTTTGCCATTGTTTCTGATTCACTACACGATTTAGGCGATGCGGCAAGCATTGGAATTGCTTTTTTCCTTGAAAAGAAAAGTAATCGTCAGCCTGATGAAAACTACACCTACGGATACAAGCGTTACTCTGTAATAGGCAGCGTTATCACAACTCTGATTCTGCTATTCGGCTCAGTGGCAGTAATATACAATGCAGTTCTCAGAATAATCACCCCCACTGAAATCAACTATGACGGAATGATTCTGCTTGCAATTATCGGAGCAGGGGTAAATTTTGTGGCAGCATTGTTTACCAGAGACGGAGATTCTCTGAATCAGAAGGCAGTAAATCTGCATATGCTGGAAGATGTGCTGGGCTGGATTGTGGTACTTATCGGTGCTGTTGTTATGAGATTTACAGATATAAGCATCATCGACCCTATCCTCTCAATTATCGTTGCTTTGTTTGTTCTTGTTAACGCTATCCGTAATCTGAACGAAGCGCTTGCACTTTTCCTTGAAAAGACACCTGATGGACTGAGTGTAAAGGAAATCAAGGAACATATCGGTCATATAGAAGGTATTGAAGATGTGCACCACGTTCACCTGTGGAGTATGGACGGAGTAACAAACTATGCAACTATGCATATTGTAACAAGCGGTGACACGGTGTGTATCAAGAGACTTGTGAGAGAAGAACTGAAAGAACACAATATTGACCATGTGACAATTGAGATTGAAAGTCCTGATGAAGATTGTTCTGAGAAGGACTGCACAGTGTGTATTCACAGCAAAACCTGCGGACATCATCACCACCATCATCACCATCATCACTGATATATTAAAACTGACCCTGCTGCACAGCGGAGTCAGTTTTCTTTTACACTTTTCTCTTGTTGATCACATCAACACGCAAACCCCAGTGTTTAAGCCATTTCTACCCTGAGTAGAGAGCAAAAAAGGCAGGTAGAAAATGAAAAATCAAACATAGAATGAGGTTTTCTTACTGTAGGTAGACCGAAAAGGAGTGCGGTGATATCATTAAGCCATAATCCTGAAAGGCAGGCTATACAGTATGAGAAAAATCAGAATTGTTGCAGACTCATCTGCAAATATTACAGATTTGGAAAACACCGACTTTTCATTTGCCCCTATGAAAATTATTACAGCAGACAGGGAATATGTTGATGATATTAATCTTGATGTGGATACAATGGTAGATTTTTTTGACGGATACAAAAACAAATCCAAAACCTCCTGCCCCAATTCCACAGACTGGCTTGAGGCTTTCGGTGATGCTGACGACATTATCTGCATTACAATCACAAGCGGTCTTTCAGGCAGTTACAATTCAGCCTGTGCAGCTAAAGAAATATATGAGGCTGAGAATAAAGGCAAGCGTGTTTGCGTAATCGATTCCCTCTCTGCAGGTCCTGAGCTTCAGTTGGCTATTGAAAAAGCAGAAGAGCTTATTGCACAGGGTGAGGCTTACGAGAATATATGCAAAGCACTGAAAAAGTATTTTCAGAAAACAGGACTTCTGTTTATGCTGGAATCTCTCAACAACTTTGCGGCAAACGGCAGAGTCTCCCCTGCTGTTGCAAAGATTACAGGTTTCCTCGGAATCAGAGTTGTCGGCAAGGCCAGCGACAAAGGCGAACTTGAGCCCCTTAACAAATGCAGAGGCGAAGCCCGCTCTCTTGATATGATTATGAATCATCTGAAGAATCTTGGACATTCCAAAGGAAAAATCAGAATTGCACACTGCAAGAATATCGGTGCTGCAAACACTCTGAAAGAAAAGATTCTCAGTGTATTTCCCAAGCTTGACATTGCTATTACAGAATGCAGAGGTCTGTGCAGTTATTATGCTGAAAAAGGCGGCATGCTGGTAGCTTTTGAGAAAATGTGATATACATACAAAAACGGTGGCAGAGATTTATATCTTTGCCACCGTTTTATTTATATTATTATCAAGATTCTACCTTAAGTTTCTTTTCAGGTAACTGAGAAAGCATAATTGCTGTGAACATCAGGATTATTCCTGTCCACTCGTAGCCTGTGGGAAGCTCGGGCACACCGCTTACAACTGAGCTGAAGACAATAGCAGAAAGCACTGCAAAGGCCGATTCAAGGCTCATAAGCATTGATGCAATTGTGGGAGGTGTGTATTTCTGACCGAAAATCTGAAGAGTGTAAGCAACTCCGCTTGAAAGGATTCCTGCATACAGAATGGAAACCCATGAGGAAAGAATGTCATTTACTGAGGGTTTCTCTACAAGGAACATTACAACGAGTGAAAGAATTGCAGTAACTGCAAACTGTAAAAAAGAAAGTTTGATACAATCCACTCTGGGTGAATATTTGTCGATAGTCATAATCTGCAGTGAATAGCCCACTGCACAGGCTATTACATAAATATCACAAGTTTTCAAGGAAAGCTGAGAAAGTGTATCGGTGCTGAATAAAGCTCTCAGTGAAAACTCCTGGAGATTGCCTGTCATACACAGAAGGAAAAGACCAATTATTGCAATACAAACGCAGACCCAGATGAGAGGTCTGACTTTCTTTTTCATAAACAGACCCAGCACAGGGACGCCAAGAATATAAAGAGCAGTGATAAAACCTGCTTTGCCTGCTGTTGTACCTTTGTCGATACCCATCTGCTGAAGTGCAGATGCAACAAACAAGGTGCTTCTGCAAACAACTCCGCCTGTGAGCAAAGTTTTAATTCTATTCTTATCAGCAGGCTGTCTGCCGTTTTTCCTGATACTGTGCATATCCTTTACCATTATTATTGGCAAAAGAAAAATCACAGCAACTACAGACCTCATTGCAAGGTATGTAAAGGGACCTACTCCTGTTTCTGCCTGTGCTACAAAGGTACTGCCCCACAAAAATGCGGCAACAAGCAGGAAGATTATTCCTAAGAAACGATTTGATTTCATATTAACCTCTCAGATGAAAACTAAAAAGGATTATATCACAAATGCACACAGAATTAAATAGGCATAACTGACAGAATTCGGGGGTATCTCCACTATATTCTGTGTTTTTTCTATTGCATTTGTTTTTTAGTTGTGATATAATAATCTTCGTGAATGCAAGCGATACTGCTTTCGTTTATATAATCGAGCGGCAGGCCCTGTACGATTGAGGCCTGTGAACCATGTCAGGCGGGGAACCGAGCAGCATTAAGCAGTTTTCTTGATGCGATATAGTCAGTCTGTCGTTCGCTTATGTAAATGACTGTATGCTTGCATTTTTTATATCTGCAGATTGAGGTGATTGTTTTGTCAGCATATCAGGTTCTTTATCGCAAATACAGACCCCGTACCTTCTCTGACGTTGTAGGTCAGCCACAGGTCACAATAACCCTTAAAAATGAATTGAAGGCAGGCAGAATCAATCACGCCTATCTTTTCACAGGCACTCGAGGCACAGGTAAAACCTCCTGTGCAAAGATACTTTCAAAGGCAGTGAACTGTCTGAATCCTCACGACGGTGAGCCTTGCGGTGAATGTGAAATCTGCAAAGGCATTGATGCAGGAGAAATCTTTGATGTTGTAGAGATGGACGCTGCATCAAACAGACGAATTGACGATATAAGAGAAATTTCCGAAAAGGTAACATACACCCCTGAGCGAGGCAAGTACCGTGTGTTCATTATTGATGAGGTACATATGCTTACCACCGAGGCTTTCAACGCCTTGCTTAAGACTCTTGAGGAGCCCCCTGCTCACGTGTTGTTTATACTTGCAACCACTGAAGTACACAAACTTCCTGCAACTATCCTCTCCCGTTGTCAACGGTTTGATTTTCACCGCATAAACGCTCAGGATATGGCTGCAAGAGTAAAATATGTAACTCAGTGTGAGGGTGCAGTTATTTCTGACGAAGCTGCTCTGCTCATTGCTGTTATTGCTGATGGCGCTGTGCGTGATGCACTTTCTCTACTTGACAGATGTCTTGCTCTGCAGAACAATGTAGATGCGGACACTGTACGCCGTGCTGCAGGTCTTGCTCAGAAGGATTATCTCCTTGATTTAGCATCTTCCTGCGTGAACAAAAACAGTGAACGCGCAATCTCTATACTTAACAGACTTTACAACGATTCAAAGGATATGGCACGTCTTTGTGACGAACTAATTAATCATTTCCGCTCACTGATGCTTATAAAGACAGTGAGAAACCCCAGAGAACTTGTTATTCTCTCTGACGATGAGTACGACACAGCCTTTACTCAGGCACAGATGCTGTCTCTGGCAGATATTGTCTATGCTCTTGATGTACTGCAGAATGCTTTTGAGCGTATGGGCAAAGGCTCTGACAACAGAATTGAACTTGAGATTGCTCTGGTAAAACTCAACGCTCCCGAGCTTGAAACCTCTATGGAGTCTCTGCTTGCCCGTATCTCAGCTCTTGAAAAAGCTGTAAAGTGCGGAATTCCTGCTGTGAGTGCACCTGCACCTGTTCACACCGCTGCCCCCGCTCCTGCAACTGCACCTGACAAAAAGGCAGAAGAAGTTGCTCCTGTGGCGGAAAAGAGCAAAGCAGAAGAAAGCGTTGCACCTGCAAAGGAAGCAGAAAAGCCCAAGGCAGAAACTACTGCAGTTTATGCAGAATCTGCTCCACCTGTGAAAGAAAAAGAAGCACCTGAAAAAGAGGTTGCAAGCACACCTGCAAAGGCAACTTCCTCCCCTGCTGCAGAGTCTGCTCAGGTACCAAGAAAATCCTCACCTGATATGGACACTATTATGAGAGAGGCAACCCCTCTGATGTCCTGGCCTGAGGTTGTGGCTAATCTCAAGCAGTATTCAAGAGTTATTGCTTCTGCTTTTGAAGGCACTACCGCTTATGTCAGCGGTGATTATCTGCTCATTGACTCAAGCACAGATATTCCCTTCAAGCTTCTGCAGAGCTCTGCACAGCGTGACAATCTGAGAAAAGCTGTGCAGGAAATCACAGGGAAACGATATATCCTCGGTCCTTACAAAAGACCGGAAGAAAAGAAGGAAACAGTTGATCCCCTGGATACTCTCACAAGTGACCTGAAAAAAAGCGGTATCGACGTAACAGAAGAATAATTCTTCACTATAATCCCAATCACAAACAATCAGTGTTTTATCACTGCACATAAATAATAAATTTTTACAAGGAGTTTGATTTATATGAAAGCAAGATTACCCCAGGGTTACGGCTCAGGCGGAGCAGGTAACATTCAGCAGTTAGCACGTCAGGCACAGAAGATGCAGGCTCAGATGGAGGCTGCAACAGAAGAACTGGAGGCTAAGGAATACGAAGCAACCTCAGGCGGCGGTGCTGTTAAGGTTGTTGTTTCAGGTAAAATGGAAGTTGTATCCATTGACATTGCACAGGACGTTGTGGATCCTGAAGATGTTGAGATGCTCTCTGACCTTGTTATGGCTGCAGTAAACGAGGCTCTTCGTGCTGCACACGATGACAAGGAGAAAACCATGGAGTCCATTTCAGGCGGTATGAGCGGTATGGGCATTCCCGGTCTGTTCTGATATGGCAGGTTATAACATTCCCCCGCTGGCAAAGCTTATTGATAAGTTCGAGAGTCTGCCCGGCATTGGTAGCAAAACAGCACAGCGTCTTGCTTATCACGTACTGCATATGACTCCTGAACAAGCAAAGGACTTTGCCACAGCAATTACTGATGCTCACGAAAAAATCAGATACTGTGCTGTCTGCTGTAATTTCTCTGACGAGGAACTGTGCCCTATCTGCCGTAATCAGGCAAGGGACAAAACAGTTATCTGCGTTGTGGAATCTCCCAGAGATGCAATGGCTATGGAATCCACCCGTGAATTCCAGGGTACTTACCACGTGCTTCACGGTGCAATTTCTCCTCTTAACAACATCGGCCCTGATCAGTTATACATCAAGGAACTGCTTGCAAGACTGAACGATGGTACCGTTACTGAAGTGATTATGGCTACAAATCCCACAGTTGAGGGTGACGCAACGGCTATGTATATTTCCCGTCTGCTCAAGCCTCTGGGCATCAAAACAACCAGACTTGCCTACGGAATTCCTGTAGGCGGTGACCTTGAATACGCGGACGAGGTAACCCTTGCCCGTGCGTTGGAAGGCAGGAGTGAACTGTGAAAACAGAAAAACGTGTGGTAGCCCAGAACAAAAAAGCTTACCACGATTACTTTATAGAAGAAACCTACGAAGCAGGCATCGAGCTTTTTGGCACTGAGGTTAAATCTATCCGTCAGGGTAAACTTAATCTTAAGGACAGCTGGTGCTCTGTAGTAGAAGGTGAAATCTTCATAAACGGTATGCACGTAAGCCCCTATGAACAAGGAAACATCTTCAACCGAGACCCTATGCGTGTGAGAAGACTCCTTATGCACAAGAAAGAGATTATCAAGCTTTTCTCTCTTGTAAAGCAGGACGGCTACTCACTTATCCCCCTGAGCGTGTATTTTTCAGGCAGTAAGGTTAAAGTTGAAATTGGCCTGTGCAAGGGTAAGAAGCTTCACGACAAACGTGCAACCGATGCTGAAAGATCAGCAAAGCGTGACATCGAAAGAGCTATGAAAGACAGACAGCACGATTGATGACACTATAAGAATATGTGTTGTTTTTGAACATATTGTTCACAAAAAGTTTACTTGATTTTTTTCTGATATCAAGTATAATGAATTACAACAAACATATACTATGGAGGTCAGACTTATGAAATGTACTAATTGCGGAACTGAAATTGCAAATGAATGTACTTTTTGTCCCGAATGCGGAACAGCTGTAACACAGGCAGAAACTGCTCAGGAAGTTGTAAACCAGAATGTTAATGCAGAAAATGCAGAAGCACAGGAATCTGCCCAGGCACCTGCTCAGACTCAGGCACCTGCACAGAATCAGGCACCTGCTCAGACTTACATACCTGTTGCTCAGAAGGAGATTACAGAGGACACACTCCCTGCTAAGTTCAAGCCTATGGGAGCCTGGAGTTACTTTGGACACTCCATTCTTTTCTCTATTCCCGTTGTTGGTCTTATTCTTCTGATAATCTTTGCAACAGGCGGAACAAGAAACATCAACAAGAGAAACTATGCTCGTTCCTATTTCTGCGGACTTGCAATTTTTGCTGTTATTGCGCTTGTAATTATTGCGCTTGCTCTTATCTTCGGGCTCACCTCCGGTGCAAGTGCAAGTATTGACAGCATTGTAAATTCTGCATTCTGATAAAAACTTAATAACAATCAGGCCTGAGTAAAGACTCAGGCTACTTACGGGGGCGCAATGGTTTCGACGGGGATTGTGAACCTTGGTAAGCGGGTAGTGGCGCGGATCCACTTTAAAAGACGCAAACTTAAAACAAACGACAACAATAAAGTCGCATTAGCAGCTTAATGCTGCTCGTCTGACCGGAGAACACCGCGACTCCGGATCGGGCGTCGATCAGCGGTAAAGGTGAACAGAGGGATACTCCGACCTTTGTCATCAATCAGGAGTTGCTCTTAGCATAATCCCGTTGTCGGGAGTATGCATAAGCTAAGACTAATACGACAACTACACCCGTAGAAAGCTTTGGGAATTGATTTTCGGACAGGAGTTCGATTCTCCTCGCCTCCACCAAAAATCGACAGGTTTCTACCTGTCGATTTTTTATCCATTGCGAAAGCAATGGTATATCATCAACATTGGCAATTCTGCCATTGTTGTATATCATCACGCTTTAGCGTGTATCAAAAACTTTCGCCGTGATTTATGTGAGAGTTCAAAGCTATAAGCAAAAACGGCAAAAATAACTTTTTGTAGCCCATAGACAAAAAAAGGACAGGTCGCAACCTGTCCTTTTTGTTTTTATGACAGACCATGCTGTCCTTTGAACCCATTATACTATATGTTTAATAATTGGGATTTTTTTGATAATCAGAACTACGATGACACAAATTACAAACACTATTGGCGGGAGTACAAATCTCAGAATATAACTTTCTATGGTAAGATTTGTTATTGATGCAAGATATGTTATACAAAGTGAATGTGTAAGCCATACACCCATACAGGCTCCTGAGATATTGCGGATTAATTTTGAGGCTTTACTGTTACAATCGTTCTGTAAGAGTTCTGGTGAATTTGAGAACAAATGCTTTACAAAAACAAAGATTGCAGCGCCTGTAAGTCCTGATGGAAAGAAGTCGTAGGAAAGCATATATAGATAAGGCTTACTCTCAATCGCTGATGTGCGGATTGTATACCATGCAGCAAAGGCTCCACTGCATATTGCCAGTACATATAGAATGATTCTCTTTTTACGGCTCCATTCTTCAGTGCTGATAAGGTAACCAAAAAGAACATAGGCCATATATCCCGAGCACACAGGAATCACCATATAAGAGTTATATTCTATACCAAAAATTGACATCAAAGGCATCAGCATCCATCTGAGTGCGAAGGTCAGATAAACAGTATACCACAGATATTTTCTGTGATTCGCCGCCTGAAGCACAAGAGAGATAACAGGAATTGTCAGATACACCATAAACAAGGGCCAGAAAAACCAGTACCTCGACTGAAATTCGGAATTGATGAACATTGAAACAAATTCCTTTACCGACCCGAATCTTTTTTCAGGATAGAATCGTATTGTATAAAACACATAAAATATGTTCCAGAACAAATATGGTATGCCAACTCTTATCAGACGTTTTTTTGCGTATTCCTTTGTTGAATACCGACTACGGTAATCAAAAAGTTTTGCTCCCGTGAGCATAAAGAATATAGGGATTGCGCTGTAAACTATACAACGCTCGATTATACTTATTTTCCAGCTGACAGTATCAGAATAGTTATAAACTATGGTGTTACAATGAAAGGAAACCACCATAAGGCAGGCTATAATCGTCAGCACATCATAAAAAAGATTGTATTTTTTCACCATATTACATCACCTTTGTAAGAGTCATTTTCTGAATGTGGCGGCGTAACCGCAACGACGGCACAAAGGCTCGGTTACATTACGGGTACAGAAGGATTTTCTGAGGGCTTCGGCACGGGGTGAGGAAAGGATATCCTCAAGTTCTGTGTCAAAGATATTACCAAGGTTTATATCACCCTCTGCGTCAAGGCAACAGGGCACTACTGTGCCGTCGCAAAGCACACCTACCTGGTCACGCAGACCATAGCAGGAATGATTACTGCCGAAATCCTCGGCACTCATATCGGGCCAATCAAAAAGATGGCCCCACTCAAGGAAAATATACTCTTCCAGTTTATAGCCTGAATACAGTTCTTTCCATTCACCGCTGAAATAAGAATGCATTTTGCTGAGGATTTCTGAATTTCTGGATTCTGCTCCGCCTTGATTCCAAAGACGCATCACAGCAACTACTCCCCTGCTCTGACACTTTTTACAAAAATCAAAGCACATTTCAAGGTATTCATCAAGAGACATCCCTATGGAATTCACCTCGTAGCAATGAAGTGAAATGCTGACTTTATGCAGAGACTTCGCCTGAAGGAGTACGGTTTCTCTTTCACGAAGGAGAGTTCCGTTGGTGGTGATATTCACTTTAAAGCCAAGCTGCTCTGAAATGGTGAAGAAATCATCAAGGTCAGGGTGCAGAAGAGGCTCACCCAGCAGATGAAAATACAGATAATCTGCAAAAGGTCGCAAGCGTTGAGCGGCAGTTCTGAATTTTTCAACTGTTATAAAACGGGGAGCCCGCTTTGTTCCGTGACAAAAACTGCAGTTAAGATTGCAGATGTTTGTTATCTCAAGATATACTTTCTTTGCCACTGTACTCTCCCCTTTCGTTTGTTTACAGATAATTATAGCATATTTCAATTACTTTTCAAAGTATATTGTTTTTTCTAAATACTTCAAAAAAACTCAAAAGACAGGCTTTCTGTTGTGCACTGCCCCAAATTGTGCGGACAGTACAAAAAGGACCCTTGTGGTAGAAAATATTAAAATTTAAGCAACATACTGA
>JAZQHL010000005.1:0-5239 GCA_045540595.1 Ruminococcus sp. | reverse complement strand
GACCGTTGCTGACTGCAACAAGGTCTATATCAGACACAGTCTTGCCTGTAACATTCAGAAGATTTTCAATCATAGGAACTAAAGTACGGCTATGAGTGAAATCTGTATTAACAAAAAACTCACCTTTGAGTTGTGAATCTTCAAACAATGCCACAGATGCAGCGGTTGCTGAAGAATCTATTGATAAAACTAACATTTTTTACTTCCTTGTGATTATCCTTGTATTCTCATCTTCTCCCCTTGCTATCTCGATGCGGATAGCATCTGAGGGAATGAAGTCCATAACATTTTCACTCCACTCGATAATGAGAATTCCTTTGCCCAGGTAGTCATAAAAGCCTGTGGAATACAAATCATCTTCGTCCATTACACGATACATATCAAAGTGGTAGATGGGAACTCTGCCGCCCTGATACTCGTTGACAATGGCAAATGTAGGGCTATGGACACCATCGGTAAAACCAAGCTGTGCACAGAAGCCTCGGGTGAAGGTGGTCTTGCCTACACCCAATCCGCCGAACATTGCAATTACCTCGTCACCCTTGAGAGTTGAGGCAATTTCCTTTGCAATCCGCTCTGTGTCTTCCGGTGAATGCGAAATATACTGCATAATATCAGAACAGACCGCTGATTGTACCCTCAGAGTCAACATCAATACGCTCTGCAGCAGGCACCTTGGGAAGTCCGGGCATAGTCATAATATCACCTGTATATACAACTACGAAGCCTGCACCGTTGGAAAGTTTAAGGTCACGTACAGTGATGGTGTGGCCTGTGGGTGCACCGAGTTTTGTGGGGTCATCAGAGATGGAATACTGGGTTTTTGCAACACATACGGGGAGATTGTCAGCACCGAGGGCTGTGATTTCCTTGAGGGCTTTCTCAGCATTTGCTGTGAAGTTTACACCGTCTGCACGGTAAATCTCGCGGGCAATAGTTTCAATCTTCTCACGGATAGTCATTGTATCGGGATAGAGAAGTCTGAAATCAGAGGGCTTTTCACAAGCTTCAACTACCTTCTGAGCAAGCTCCTTACCACCCTCACCGCCGTTTGCGAATACATCAGAGAGAGCAAAATCAGCACCCTTTTCGATGCAATACTCTTTGATGTAATCAAGTTCAGCCTGAGAGTCTGTGAGGAAACGGTTGATTGCAACTACAACAGGCACACCGTACTTACGCATATTCTCGATATGAACACCTAAGTTTACAATACCTGCTTTGAGAGCTTCCAGATTCTCATTGCCTGTTTCTGCCTTGGGAACACCGCCGTTGTACTTGAGAGCACGGCAGGTTGCTACCAGAACTACTGCAGAAGGCTTGAGCCCTGCATAGCGGCACTTGATGTCAAAGAACTTCTCGGCACCAAGGTCTGAACCAAAACCTGCTTCAGTGATACAGTAATCAGCAAGTTTGAGAGAAAGCTTTGTAGCACGGACTGAGTTACAGCCGTGAGCAATATTAGCAAAGGGACCGCCGTGCATTACTGCAGGGGTAGCCTCAATTGTCTGAACAAGGTTGGGTTTGAGAGCATCCTTGAGAAGTGCTGTCATAGCACCCTGAGCGTTTAAGTCACGGGCAAAAACAGGCTCACCGCTGTAAGTATATGCAACAAGGATACTGCCAAGACGCTTTTTAAGGTCTTCGATGTCTTTGGAAAGGCAAAGGATTGCCATAACCTCAGAAGCAACTGTGATAATGAAACCGTCCTCACGGGGAATACCGTTGAGTTTTCCGCCCAGACCTACGTTGATATATCTGAGGGCACGGTCGTTCATATCAAGGCAACGCTTGATAAGGATTCTGCGCTGGTCGATACCCAGTGCATTGCCCTGCTGAAGGTGGTTATCAAGCATAGCGCAGAGCAGGTTGTTTGCGGAAGTGATGGCGTGCATATCTCCTGTAAAATGCAGGTTGATATCTTCCATAGGAAGTACCTGGCTGTAGCCGCCGCCTGCAGCACCGCCCTTGATACCGAATACGGGACCTAAAGAAGGCTCACGAAGTGCAATGATTGCATTCTTGCCGATTTTAGCCATTGCCTGACCAAGACCGCAGGTTGTGGTGGTTTTGCCCTCACCTGCAGGTGTGGGATTGATAGCTGTTACCAGAATAAGCTTACCATCAGGCTTTGAACCAAGACGCTCTGAAAGCTCATCACTGAGTTTTGCTTTGTATCTGCCAAAGAGTTCCAGTTCTTCAAAGGAAACTGAAAGTTTCTCGGCAATTTCTGTAATAGGACGAAGCTCGGTCTGTTGTGCAATCTGAATATCTGACAGCATATAGTATTCCGCTCCTTTTATATCAAGAATTTGTGATACTAAAATATCATTTTAATTATAACATTGTCGGCTGATTAGTTCAAGTATTTTCAGAACTTTTATCTTTCCCCTTGATATTTCATCTGCATTTCTATATAATAAATAAACATGAAAGGCGGTGTGCAGATGAAACGAATCTTTTCGGGGATAGGCGACTATATTCTGAACTCCGATAAAATACTCTGGCTTATGGCTTTGTCTGCTACCGTGTACAGTTGCTTACTGCTTACAAGCGTTGAGCGTGCAGGCGGCAGTTTTGTAAGGACACAGATTCTGGCGGCTGTGATAGGCTACACAGTGGCGATTATCATATCTATGATAGATTATGAGTATATAGCCCGCGTCTGGTGGGCTCTTGCCATTGTTTCAATCGCTTTGTTTGCGGCGGTTTTCCTCTTTGGTATTACGGTTGCAGGTACTGACGATACAGCCTGGCTGAGGCTCCCCGGCGGAATCACCTTCCAGCCCTCTGAGCTTGTAAAGATATGCTTTATTGTCACCTTTGCAAAGCATCTTGATTATCTGAAAAAGACAAACAGACTTATGACGCTGGGTGCTGTAATTACACTTGCAATGCACGCACTTGTGCCCATTGCCATTATTCACTTTCAGGGTGATGACGGCTCTGCTCTTATCTTCTTCTTTATTGCGCTGATTATGATGTTCACTGCAGGAGTTCAGGCAAGATACTTTGTTATTATGCTGTGTGCTCTGGCAATCGGTATCCCTGTGCTCTGGAATGTGGTTATGAACGATGAACACAGAAACAGAATTCTGGCACTGATGGATATTGACGGAAACGCACTTACTGATTACGGATATCAGCAGTATCAGAGTAAGGTTTCCATTGCTTCAGGCGGAGTTACAGGCTCGGGAATCGGACAGGGCTACAGAACGGGTATCGGTTATGTGCCCGAGCAGGAGAATGACTTTATCTTCTCTGTTGCAGGTGAAGAATGCGGATTTATCGGAACAATGCTTGTACTTGCAATTCTGCTGATAATTATTATCAGAGTATTTATGAATGCTCAGAAAGCACGTGATGAGCTGGGCTCTTATATCTGCTACGGTATGTTTGCTCTGCTTGCCTCCCAGACAATAATTAACATTGGTATGGTTATCGGACTTCTGCCTGTTATCGGAATTACTCTCCCCTTCTTCTCGGCAGGCGGCTCCTCGGCAATGTGTCTGTACTTTGGTATAGGACTTGTGCAGAGTGTGCATATGCACAATAAAAATGTGGATTCGGTAACTGTGAGTTACACAAGAAACGAAAGAATTAAAATTTAACAAATGAAAAGGTAAACCCCGTTGAGATTAATCAACGGGGTTTTTATAGATTTATGTTCGTTATTCCGAAATCATACAATCCCTCAGTCACCTTCGGTGACAGCTCCCTTTGCACAAGGGAGCCTTTATTTTTACATAAAAATTCAGAGTTCAAAGAGCCATGCGATGGTTTCGGGCATAATCATACGCCATGCGTACTCGTTATGAGAAAAGCTTGCTTCGTGAACAAAGATCATCTTATCCTCGGGGTAGCCAAGCTTTGCCATCCACTGGGGCATTGCCTGTGCATAGGGATTGAGTTCCTTTTCGAGGCTGTCTCCGCCACCATTGTAGAAATAAATTCTGGGGAGTTTGTCTGCTTCTGTGAAGTCAAACTTTGCAAGGTAATTATCCCAATCGGATTTATCGAAGAGCATAAAAGCAGGAGAAATTGCACCGATTCTGCCGAATATGTCCATATTCTCCATACCGATGTAGAATGCTTCGATACCGCCTGAAGAGGAGCCGATGATTGCGTTATCCTTGGGGTCTTTGGAAACATTGTAGTTAGCCTGAACGTAAGGAACTACTGTATCTGCAACGAAGTCTGAGAATCTCTCACCTGTGCCGTTTTCAAAGCCCTGATTTGCATAAGCGGGAATAACATCACCGATATCGGGGGTAAGTTCGTTGTCACGATTGCGTGAATTGTCAATACCTACAAGGATAAAACCATCGTGACCGTTACTCTGCAGAGAGGTAGCAATCTTATCGGTTACCCAACCGCCATAGCCATTGGTGGTGCCAAGGAACTGATTCTGTCCGTCAAGGAGATAGATAACAGGATAGGTCTTTGAGGTATCTGCAGGGTCATATCCGTTAGGAGTCCAGATTATAATGGGTTTCTTGTATCCATCAGGATAGTCGAGAGTTACTTTTGTCTGTTTGCCGTATTCAGCCTCGTCAAAAGCATACACACCCAAGGGGAGTGATGATTTAGGGGTATCTGCAGCAATATAGAAGCCTGAGCTTGCAACAGAGATTGCAGCATTCATAGACTGAGTCTTGCCACCGTTATTGAATACAACTCTGTTATAGTCGGAAACATCTACGTCCATCATATAAATCTGCTCACCGTAATCGTTGGTGCTGTGAAGAGTCATCTTCACACCGGGCCAGGTTGCATTTTCTTTCTGAGCTGATTCATTGTAGAGATATGCGTAGACTGAAGGCCATTTTTTATTGTTTGAGAAATAGATTGTGATATTTGTGTCCATTTTTTCCTCCGGCTCTGTGGGAGCAGTTGTTGGCTGCACTGTTGTTTCCTCTGTAGGAGCAGTTGTTGGCTGCACTGTTGTTTCCTCTGTGGGTGCAGTTGAAGGCTCTGTTTCATAAGGAATTTCAAACTCTTCGCCTACAGGAGTATCAACAGGAAGTGAAGCGACGAACTTCTGGATAACGGTTGCATCCTTGATAGTGATTTTCTCGTCCAGGTCAGCGTCTGCTGTGAATTCAGCATGAAGATAATCATCAGTTGATTCAATCAAAGCAAGAAACTTCTGAATAAGGGTTGCATCCTTGATATTTACCACGCCGTTGTAATCTGCATCACCCAGATAGCAATAGTAAGGCGGTGTGATTGCTGATAC
>JAZQHL010000004.1:0-6708 GCA_045540595.1 Ruminococcus sp. | reverse complement strand
GGTGCTTAATCAATTGCTCATCAGAAGTGGCAGTGAAGACCAGGCATTGCTTACAACAATTGCAGGTCTTGTAGTAGCTCTTATGATGATAATTAACGAAATAAGCGACCTGTTTGATACCATAAAGCAGGTGTTTGGATTTTGAATATAATCAGTATTTGCGTTTCGGCTGTAATTACCTCTGTGCTTGCTGTTTTGCTGAAAAAACATAATGCAGAATATTCATTAATTCTCACTGTCTGCAGTGTAACGCTTATTATTATGTATCTGATTTCATCTCTGCTCTTTACTATAAGCGGTATCAAAGAAATTTTTACAAATTCATCCCTTGATATCAGATACATTGAGATACTCCTTAAATGTGTAGGTGTTTGCTTTATCACCGAGTTTACCTGCGATTGTTGCAAAGATGCATCACAGAATGCACTTTCTTCAGTTGTGTTGATGGCAGGCAGACTGTGTGTACTGGTTACAGCATTTCCCTTATTCAAAGAGTTTTTATCTCTTGCTCTTGATTTGTCAGGAGGTGCGGTATGAAGCGTACATTCTGTGTTGTTGTTTTGATGATTATCTTGTTGTTGGCAGGAAACATAAATGTATTTGCAGAATCGTCTGAAACAGAAAACTCAGTTCATAATTCTGTAGAAGAACTCAGTGATTCATTTAATCTGAATGATTTATATGATAAACTTCCTCAAGATACTAAAGATGCTTTATCAGAGATGGGTATTACAAATGCAGGGACATATAATCTTGATAATGTAACAATGTCATCTGTTTTGAGTAGTATTCTGAAATCGACAAAAGAACAAAGCACAGGAGTTCTTAAATCTTTTTGTTTGATACTTTCTGTCATTCTTATTTATGCTCTTTTTGATGGCTTTTCTCACAGTTTAACCGGAGATTCTATCAGAGAAGTTCTTAACGTTGTTTGTGCGCTTTGCCTTGCCTGTGCTCTTGTTTTACCTGCAACAGAGGTTATAGATGCGGCTGTTTTTGCCATAAGCAGTGCTTCTGATTTTATGCTTGCTTTCGTGCCTGTTATGGCTGCAGTGCTTGTTACCTGCGGCAAAAGCCTGAGCAGTTCAGGTTACTATGCTCTGATGATTACTGCAGCAGAATTGATTTCACAACTGTGTGATAAAGTTATTTCTCCAATGCTCAATGTTTTTCTTGGTGTGAGTTTATGTGGAACAATTGTACCACAGGTAAATTTAAGCGGCCTTACAGGTTTTTTCTCAAAAACTGTCAAATGGCTATTGTCTTTTACTTTCACTATTTTTTCTGCATTATTGACATTTAAAACGCTAATATCTACTTCAATTGATACTGTTTCAACCAGAGCTGTAAGATATACAGTATCATCATTTATTCCGGTTGTAGGCACAGCTCTTGCAGAGGCTTATAAAACAGTACAGGGCAGTGTCAATATTCTCAAAACAGGAATGGGCGTGTTTGTGATATTTGCAGTTGCAGCTGTATTTCTGCCTGTAATCTGTAAACTTTTACTGTGGTTGTTTTCTGTGAATCTGTGTAAAACATTTGCTCAGATGATAAATCTCAATCTTCCTGTGCAGATGCTTTCAGGCGTTTCTACGGTGCTTAGTGTCTTGTTTGCTGTAATTATCTGCATTATGGCTTTGTATATTATTTCTACAGCACTTATCATCACTGCAGGAGGTAACTCAGTATGAGCGACTCTTTTTATTTATGTGCGGCTTCACTCTGTGTATGCCTTGTTATCTGTGCACTAGTTAAACTTGTTGCTCCTTCAGGTAGTACATCAAAAATCATTTCGCTTGTTATTGCTTTGTTTGCTCTTTGCTGTCTTGTTTCTCCTGTTGTAACTGTTATCAAGGAGATTGATTTTCCTTCTCTTGAATCTGACACAAATAATTATCAGAAACAATATGATGAGATATATAATACGCAAGTTCTTCAGACAACAGGTGACTACATAACAGACTACTCTTATGTTTTGCTCAGACAAGCTGATATAATTCCACTCAATATAAAAACGGTGATAGGTGTAAGTGAAAATAAAGGCATATATGTCAGAGAGATGAATATATATATTAATAAAACCGATATGGACAAAGCAGATAAAGTCAGAAGTATTATAGAAACTTCTGTAGGAATTGTACCTGAAATTACGGAGAGTTGATATGAAAAAGGATATTAATAAAATACAGAGTTTATTAGTAAAAGATAAAACACGAAATTTAATTATAATAGCAGGGCTTCTGATTGTTGGTCTGATTTTTCTAAGCAGTTTTTCACAGTCAAAAGATAAGGTTGCAGGTGATGATTTCAACACAAAAGATTATCAGAGTGCGCTATCCTCAGAAATTCTTGGTATGGTTACAAGTGTCAGCGGAGCCGGGCAAGCAAAAATTATGTTAACTCTGGATAATTCCTACGAATACATATACCTTGATGACGGTAAAACCTTGCAGAAGATCAACGAGCCTACAGTACGTGGAGTGGTGGTTGTTTGTGAAGGAGCAGATTCTCCGCTTGTTTGTGCCGATATTACAGAACTTCTGACTACGGCTCTGGATATTCCCAGTACCAAAGTCTGTATATCAAAACTCAATTAATTCAGGAGGCAAAAATGAAAATCAAAAAACGTCATATTTTACTAGCATCACTGGTATTCGCTTTGTCAGCAGCGGTTTATTTAAACTGGCAGTTGTCTGACGGCAGAGGTGTAACAGTATCAGACACATCAAAAGAACTCGGTGCTGTGGAATATGTAAACAGTAACATTACATCAGAAGATGAACTTTCTGTCAGTGCTACAGAGGCAAAAACTTCAGGACTTACTACAGAGCAAGCGGAGTACTTTGCAACATCACGCAGTGAAAGACAAAAGACTCAGGACGAGGTAATTCAACTTGCCAGACAAGTTCTTGAACTTTCAGATTCCTCTGATGAAGCAAAAGAAGAAGCAGCAGAACAACTTTCCTGCATTGAGGAAATTCTGCTTTCACAGAACAGAATTGAAACTACTCTGAAGGCAAAAGGTTTCACGGATTGTATATGTTGTTTATCCAGAACTTCTTGTACTGTAATTGTCCCTGCAAACGAGATGCAGGAAAACTCAGTTCTCATTATCAAGGATTGTATAGATGAGGCTGCAGACCTTCCTTTTGAAAACATTAGTATTGTTGAAAAATAATTCTTTGATTAACAGATAAGTAAGTCGTTGTGATTTACTTATCTGTTTTTTATTTTTAAATAACATTACTTGTTATATAAATACTATATTTGCATTGCAATTTTGCTGTTTTGTGGTATAATTATTTTGGCTATTAATAACTAATAAGCGGAGTGATAAAAATGAACGAGAATAACATTATTACAGATGCAAACGAAGAGGTTGTAACCGATGCACAGACTACTCAGGAATCAGTTTCTGAGCAGATGCAGGAGGATAAAGCTAACAACCGTAATAATATCTCCAGATATAAAATGAGAGAGCAGGCAGTGCTTCTTACCTTTGAAAGCTTGTTTTCTGATACCGAACTTGACGAGATTGCCGAAAACATAATAGACAGCCGTGATGAATACTACAGCGATTATGCCATTGAAACAGCAAAGAATGTTGCAGAAAAGCTGGAAGAAATCGATACTTATATTTCAAATAACCTTTCTTCAGGCTGGAAGATTTCACGTATTTCCAGAATTGCACTGGCTATCCTCAGAGTTGCAGTGTATGAGATGAAATATGTTGATGAGGTACCTGTTTCAGTTGCTATCAATGAGGCGGTTGAACTTGCAAAGAAGTATTCCACAGATGATGCTTCTTTTGTAAACGGTGTTCTTGGTGCAATCGCAAAGGAGCTTGAGTAATGGCACTTGTTCTCGGAATAGATACAAGTAACTACACTACCTCCTGTGCTTTGTACGATTCAGAAAAAAACAGCATCATTCAGCATAAACAACTTCTTCCCGTAAAGCACGGAGAATGCGGAATCAGACAGAGTGATGCTGTCTTTCATCATACAAAGCAGTTGCCTGGATTGATTAAGAAACTGTTTTCAGATTCAGACGGCAGAAAAATTGATGCCGTCTGTGTTTCCTCGACGCCAAGAAGACAGGAAGGCTCTTATATGCCTTGTTTCCTTGTGGGCTTCAGTGTGGCACAGTCCATAGCATCAGCAATGGGTGTTCCTCTCTTTGATGTTTCCCATCAACAGGGTCATATTGCCGCCGCCCTTTATTCAGCAGATAAACTATCAATGGTTTCACAGAGATTTCTTGCTTTTCATGTAAGCGGCGGTACCACCGAAGCAATCCTCACAACACCAGACAGTGACGACATTATCTCTTGTGAAATTGCAGGCAAAACCCTCGACCTCAACGCAGGTCAGCTTATAGACAGAATCGGTGTTCTTCTCGGACTACAGTTTCCTTGCGGTGCAGAACTTGAAAAACTTGCTGCCCGGTGCAGTGAAAATATCAAAGTAAAACCGGTTCTCAAAGATACAGATTGTTGCTTAAGCGGTTTTGAAAACAAACTTACTGAAGTTTATAAAAAAACAGGAGACAAATCCTATACCGCGGCAATGACATTGGCATATGTAGAAGCAACGATTTCTGCAATGACAGAAAAGATTTTTGAAAAATACGGTTGCTTACCTGTGGTTTATGCAGGTGGAGTTATGTCAGATGCCATAATCAGAGATGAACTCAGCAGTAGATTTAATGCTTGTTTTGCGGATCCTGAGTTTTCCTGCGATAATGCTGCAGGAGTGGCAGTTCTCGGTTCACTTAAATATAAAAATCAATTAAACTGATAAGTGCGTGATTATATGATGAATTATTCACAGCCGAATTTTATTTCGGTATCACAACTTAATTTTTACATCAAATCCCTTGTGGAAGGGGATAATAACCTTCGCTATGTTTTTGTCACAGGTGAGATTTCAAACCTTACTGACCATTATGCAAGCGGACATATCTATCTTTCACTTAAGGACGAAAAATCTCTTGTTAAAGCAGTTATGTTTGCAAACAGTGCTCGGAATCTTAAATTCAGACCTCAGAACGGAATGAAGGTTATTGCAAGAGGCAGAGTTTCAGTATACGAGCCCAGCGGACAGTATCAGCTATACATCGAGGATATGCAGCCTGATGGTGTAGGTGCTCTCACAATTGCTTTTGAACAACTGAAATCAAAACTTGATAAAGAGGGTCTCTTTGATAATAAATACAAGAAACCTCTTCCCAGATACCCAAAACTGATTTCTATCATTACTTCTCCAACCGGTGCTGCTTTGCAGGATATCCTTAATATTCTCCGAAACCGCTGGCCTTATGCAGAGGTTGAGGTTGTTCCCGTTCTTGTGCAGGGTGATTCTGCCCCTGCAATGCTTACAAAGGCTGTTAAGGAAGTAAACGAAGCAGGTATTGCTGATGTTATCATAATCGGCAGAGGCGGTGGCTCCATCGAGGATTTGTGGGCGTTTAACAGTGAGGATTTAGCACGGGCAATCTTTGCAAGCGATATTCCTGTTATTTCCTCTGTAGGTCACGAAACCGACTTTACAATCTGTGACTTTGTTTCAGATATGCGTGCACCTACTCCCACGGCGGCGGCTGTTCTTGCAACTCCTGACAGGGAAGCGGAAATCGATACCCTTACAAAACAAGGTCAGTATCTTTCTGCCCTTATTGAAAATTTATTAAGAAGTCAGGAGAAAACTCTGCAGGATTACTCCCGTGTTCTTTCCTTAAGAGACCCTAATATAGAATTTGATAAGAAATTTGATACTTTCCTCAGACTAAGAGACAGACTTCTCATTGCAGGAGATAAACTTATAAACGATCAGAAAACCAATAACGAAGAACTCAGGTTAAGGCTCTTCTCACTTAACCCCTCAGATATACTGAAAAGAGGATATTCTGTTACTCAGACAGGGGATAAAACCGTAACCTCAGTTTCTCAGGTACAAAGCGGAGATAACCTAAGAATCATTCTTTCTGATGGTGATATAACCGCAACTGTTGATTAAATTTACAGGAGGTGTGACTCGTGGCTTTTACTCATCTGCATGTTCATAGTGAATATAGTCTTCTTGACGGTGCCTGCCGTATCAAAGACCTTGTTTCCGCTGTCAAAGCATCGGGTCAGACCGCTGTTGCAATTACTGACCACGGTGCGATGTACGGAGTTATCGACTTCTGGCGTGAGTGCAAAAAGCAGGGAATCCACCCTGTTATCGGCTGTGAAGTTTACGTTGCACCCCGCTCAAGATTTGATAAAACTCCTGAACTTGACAGGGATTATTACCATATGGTACTTCTGTGTGAGAACAACACAGGCTATAACAATCTGATGAAGCTTGTTTCAATGGGCTTTACTGACGGCTTTTATGTAAAACCCAGAATTGATGACGAAATTCTGCAGAAGCACCACGAGGGTCTTATATGCCTTTCAGCCTGTCTTGCAGGTGAAATTCCAAAGAAACTCAGTTCAGGTAATTATCAGGGAGCAAAAGAAAAGGCCCTGAAGTATCAGAGTATCTTTGGAAAAGATAATTTCTTCATTGAACTTCAGGACCACGGAATCCGTGACCAGCAACTTGTGAATCCCGAACTTATTAAGCTTGCTCAGGATATAGGAGCAGGTCTTGTTGTTACAAATGACTGTCATTATATAAACAAACAAGACTCCAAGATGCAGTATGCACTTATATGTGT
>JAZQHL010000003.1:0-5596 GCA_045540595.1 Ruminococcus sp. | reverse complement strand
GTTTTCTCTGTATCTTACAATAGCCCTTGCAATACTTGATGCGTACTTATCTTCACCGTAAGTGCCGATAATACGGGCAAGTTCTGCATAAGGCAGAGTGTTCACAAGGGTTGCAGCACTTTCGCCCTCCTGACTCATTCTCATATCAAGGGGTGCGTCCTCGTGGAACGAAAAACCACGCTGCGCTGTGTCCAGCTGATGTGAAGAAACCCCTATATCAAGAAGCACACCGTCAACCTTTTCGACTCCGTGTGCTCTGAGCAGATCCTTCATATCTCCGAACCTGCCCCGTACTATCACCGAGCAAGGCTCGTCCTTGAACCTCTCTGTCACTGTCTGTATTGCATCCGGGTCCCTATCAATGGAATACAGCTTTCCGCTTGTAAGCCTTTTAAGGATTTCGGATGAGTGTCCTCCGCCGCCTGCTGTGCCGTCCACATATATGCCGTCAGGTCTGATGTTGAGACCTTCTATGGTTTCTGAAAGCAGGACAGGTAAATGTTTAAACTCCATATCAGAATAGTTTCAGGAGTTCCAGAGCATCCTCAAAGGAATCCTCCATGCTCTCTCTCATAAAGTCTTCGTAAATTGACTTGTCCCAGATTTCAACACGGTTGTCCATACCGAGGACCATAACCTCTTTGTCAAGCTTTGTGAAATCACGGATAGTCTTGGGAATCTGGATTCTGCCCTGTGCGTTGGGAGTAACCAGAGTTGCAGGTGCAATGAAAAGATGCTGGAATTTCATTGCTTTGTCAGCGGTCATATTTCTTATCTGGTCGCGGATATGCTCAAACTGCTTGATACCAAGCACCTGAATACTGGGCTTTTTGTTGAAAGCCAGGGTGATGTAAAAGGACTCGCCTAATTCTTCGCGGTATTCGGGATTGATGATTACTCTGCCTTTTGCGTCTAAACTCTGACTATTGATGCCTGTAAACACTATTTCCCACCTCCGCGTTAAAAATCCTTTGTTTTAATCACCAAATGACACAAAAATAATACCATTTGACACTGTAATAACATTATAAACCATCGGTTTCAGGATTGCAAGAGAAAGATTACATATTTTTTACCAAAATTACAGATAATCTTAAACAAAATTAAAAAGCCCTTTTATTGCATAATATACAAAGACCAGGCGCAACCACAGAAAACCGTGATTACGCCTGGATTTTTAGAATATTTGTTCGATTTTTATTTATCACAAAAGAAAATTACAAAAGGTTACATTCCCCTGCACACCCCTGCTTCTCCGAGCCTCAGCAAGAAAACAAAAAAACGCAACTGCATAAAGATACAGTTGCGTCTGAGTTTGTAAAACAATTACATATTTGAGTTGTCGCCTGAGCCGACCTTGTTTGCCATCTTGATGTTCTGGCGGGTCTTGCGGAGCTCTGTGAGCTGTGCAGAAAGAGCATCGTCAGTCTTCTTCATAATATCCTCAACAAAGTCTGTTGCAGCCTTGCGCATATCAGCAATCTTTGCCTTGGAGATATTCTCGATCTCGTTTGCACGTGCGTGTGCACCCTGAACGATTTCATCTCTTTCGATGAGTTTCTTTCTTTTCTCTTCAGCATCGCGTACAATTGCCTCTGCTTCCTTCTTAGCCTCAGCAATAATCTCGCTTCTGTCAGCAACAATATTCTTAGCCTGACGAACCTCAGAGGGCAGAGAATCACGGATTTCGTCCAGAATATCCATAACCTGCTCTGTATCAATAAGAGACTTACCGCCTGTGAGAGGAACAGCCTTGGACTCCTCCATAATAGCCTGCAGTTCGTTAATAAGTTCTTCTACGCGTTTCATATTTATATATCTCCCTTTCCAATCTGAAAATCCATGTACACACTTATATTATTTCATATATTTCTCAGTCTGTCAACTATTTTATCATGAATTGCCTCGGGAACAAAGTTACTGATATCTCCGCCGAAGGAAGCAATCTGCTTTACAACGCTGGAACTCAGATACATATAATCCTGACTTGTGTTAAGATAAACCGTCTCCACATCGGGGTAGAGTTTCTTGTTAATCATAGACATCTGGAACTCATACTCAAAGTCGGAAACCGCTCGCAGACCCTTGACTACAGCCACAGCGCCCTTCTCTTTTGCATAATCCACCAGAAGTCCCTGAAAACTGTCTATCTCAACATTATCATACTGTGCAGTAACCTGTCTGAGAAGTTCCATTCTCTCTTCAACAGTGAAGCAGGGATTCTTCTTATCCATATTGCAGAGCACTGCAACTATAACCTTATCAAAAAGTCCTGATGCACGGGAAATAATATCCAGATGACCCAGGGTAACAGGGTCAAAACTGCCGGGACAAATTGCAATTTTCATTCAAAAAGCACCTCCGAAAAGTCAGTCCTCCAAAGGACATCTGTAGGTTGTTACCTTTATTTTACCATAGCGGTAAGTTCTGTCAAGAAGGAAATCTCCTGCACTTTCGGGAAGCTCCTCCTCTGTGGCGGTTTCCACCACAATCACACCTGACTTGTTCATAACAGAAGGCAGATCCTCCAGCGCCTTCTTTGCAAGCCCCTTGTTGTAAGGCGGGTCAACAAACGCCACGTCGAATTTCACAGGAGCACTGCGTAAAAACATCAGTGAATCCGCACAGCGGACTTCGGCTTTGTCTGCAAGTCCTGTTGCTGAAAGATTCTTTCTGATAACAGCCGCTGCCTCTCTTCGCAAATCAAGAAAGTAAGCACCCTTTGCACCACGGGAAAGTGCCTCGATGCCCATCTGTCCCGAGCCTGCAAAAAGGTCAAGGAACATTCTGTCCTGAATCTGGAACTGGATTATGGAAAAAACAGATTCCTTCACCTTGTCCGTTGTGGGACGCACATCATCACCCGATAAGGTTTCAAGGCGTCTGCCTCGTGCTGTGCCTGTAATTACTCTCATATATACAACCTCGTTTCTATAGGATAGCAAATCAATTTTCTTCCTCTTTGGGGTGGAAGTATCTGTAAACCGCCATAGCGGTCTGCCGTGTCATCTTGGGAGCCTGCATAAGTTCCTCAAGGTCTGCCTCTCTGATATTCTTCAGAGTCTTGAAGTATCTGAGCAACGCCTTTGCCCGCTCCTCGCCTATGCCCTCAATATCTGTCAGTGAACTTTTAAGGGTGGCACCTCGTCTGCTGCGCTGATAGCCGATTGCAAAGCGGTGCACCTCGTCCTGAACTGTGGTGATAAAATGGAACACCCTTCTGTTGATATTGATTGCAATCTCACCTTCATATCCCACCATTGCACGGGTGCGGTGACGGTCGTCCTTGACCATACCGAACAAAGGAACAGAAAGTCCGAATTTTTCAAGCACAGGCTTTGCGGCTGAAACCTGACCCTTACCGCCGTCAAGAAGGATAAGGTCGGGAAGTCTGCCAAAGCCCTCGCCCTCATCTTTGTGAGCAAGGTATTCCTCAAATCTGCGGGTGAGCACCTCGTTCATAGATGCATAATCGTCCTGACCGTCAAAGGTCTTTATCTTAAACTTGCGGTAAGCCTTTTTCAGAGGTTTGCCGTTTTCAAAAACAACCATTCCTGCTACATTCTCTGTACCCGAAAGGTTGGAGTTATCGTAGGATTCTATATAGTAAGGAATCTTCTCAAGCCCCAGAAGCTGCTGAAGTTCCTGCAAAACTGAAAGTTCCCTGCCTGTAGTGCCCGAAAGCTGAGCCACACGCTCTGCTGCATTCTGTCTGCACATATCCGCAAGTTTTCTCTGTTCACCAATCACAGGTACTGTGATGTAAACCCTCCTGCCTGATTTTTCAGAAAGCCACCTCTCCAGAAGTTCTGTGTTTTCCGCTTCTGAGTCCAGTGTGATATGCTGAGGAATATCTGTTTTTGAGCCGTAGAAACTCATAATGAATTCCTCACGGGCAGACTTGTCGTCCTCCATTATCTCCACAGGAAAGTCCTGTCTGTCACAGAGTCTGCCTCCCTCAAAGCGGAAAACCTCAAAGCAGGCTTTATTTCCGTCAGAGAAATATGCTATTACGTCCTGGTCTTTAATCTTTGACTGTATAACCTTCTGCTTATCAGAAAGCCGTCTGATAGCGTTGATGCTGTCACGCAGTGAGGCTGCACGCTCAAACTCAAGGTTTTCTGATGCCTCCTGCATCTGCGCGGTGAGCTTTCGCAAAGACTCTGAGCTTCCACCTGAAAGGAAATCAAGAGCCTGCTCCACTCTTTCGTTGTATGCTGCAAACTTCACTCTGCCTGTGCAGGGAGCACAGCATTTCTTAATGTGAAAATTAAGGCAGGGTCTTCCCTTGCCGAAATCCTCAGGGAATCTCTTTGAGCAGGTGGGCAGCATAAATACGGTGTTTGCCTCTTCAACCGCCTGCTTCACAAGATAGCCCGAATTATAGGGGCCGATATACCTTGCGGTTTCATCGTCTTTCTGCAGTGCACAGGAAATCCTGCGCCACTTCTCCCCTGTTACCTTTATATAACTGTAGCCCTTGTCGTCTTTCAGAAGGATATTGTACTTGGGGCGGTGCTGTTTGATAAGACTGCACTCAAGAATGAGGGCCTCAAACTCGCTGTCTGTGATGATATACTCAAAATCCTCTACATTGGAAACCATCTGACGGACTTTTTCACTGTGATTATTCTGTGAGCCGAAGTACTGGCTGACACGGTTTCTCAGTTTCTTGGCCTTTCCTATATATATAATATCACGGCTTTTGTTTTTCATTATATATACGCCGGGCTGTAAGGGCAGAGCCATTGCCTTCTGCCTTAAACTCTTCATTTTTTCAGACATATCATCACCACCTTTATATTACCTCAACCATTCCATCATTTGATAGAATAAACAAAAAGCGGCTTCCCCTCAAGGGGAAGGCAAACAAAAAGGGCGGAGGTATACTCCGCCCTGAAATGCACCAAATGATTACTCAGAAAAACCTGACTCAACAAGAGCAACAAGGCCTTCAACAGCCTCAGTCTCGTCGGGACCGTCAGCAAAAATCTTGATTGTTGTGCCACCGAGGATACCCAGGGACAGAACACCCAGAAGACTCTTGGCGTTTACTCTTCTCTCTTCCTTCTCTACCCAGATAGTGGACTTGAACTCGTTTGCTTTCTGAATAAAGAAAGTTGCAGGACGAGCGTGTAAACCTGTTTTGTTCTGAACTAAAACATCCTTACCGTACATGGAAATACCCTCTCTTATCTTATCGTGGAATTTTCTTTAACCGACCGTGCAGATAAGTCTGCACACTATCGGAATTGTTCATTTTTTGTTATTATATCCACAAAAATCCCGAAGGTCAACACAATAAAACCATTTTTGTTTTGATACACTACTAAGCACAAAATGCAACTGACTTTCTTGTGCAAAATAACAACATAAAAACTTCGGTTTACTGGTCGGAATTCTCCGTCTGCAAAATCTGCTGTGCAAAGGCCTTTTCCTTCTCGGTAAGCACAGCCTCTGAGAGCATATCGGGTCGGCGGTGTGCAGTTTCAATGATTGCCTGCTCACGGCGCCATTTGTCAATGTTTGCGTGGTGACCGCTCATAAGCACAGAAGGCACTTCCTTCTCACGCCAGACCTCGGGTCTTGTATACTG
>JAZQHL010000002.1:0-2630 GCA_045540595.1 Ruminococcus sp. | reverse complement strand
AAGAAGCCAGAAGTTCCTGGAAATCGCTGAGTTCCTGCACTGTGGGCAGGTCACCGAACAGAAGCAGATAGATGGTCTCTTCAAAACCGAATCTGCCGTCCTTGGCAAAGCCTTCGATAAGGTCATTGATATTGATTCCTCTGTAGAAAAGTTTTCCGTCAGTAGGAATGGTCTCTCCGTTTACAATCTTGTTCTGGCGGATTTCAGATATCTCTGTAAGTCCTGTCAGAACACCTTTTCCGTTCAGGTCACGCAGGCCGCGCTTAACGTCATACTGTGCATAAAGGTCAGCGTCAATAGAGGAACTGCGGATGCACTTGGCGCACAGCTGCTCGATAACAGGAGAATTCTGTGAATAGGAATTAAGATTAGTTGTCAAATTAATCACTGCCTTTCTGAAAATTTTCAATCATTACAATACTGATTTTACTGTAAAAATGCAGATATTTCAATATACAATCTGTAAACTGTGTGTATCGGATATGTATGTTTTTTCTTAACAAAGCACCCTGTCTTTTCCGATACCTGTGTGTACAGGAATCCGCAATCCTGCCTGCAAAAATCTATCAAACCAATATATGGATTATTATACCACATCACACTGCAAAATTTCAAGTCATTTTGCCAAATATGAATTATTTTCTTTTATTTTTGAAATTTTTGTTTTCAAATTATGCAAAATCGCCAAATCAGCGATACTTTTTCAACTTCTCGCAGTTTTCACATTCAGAACATATTTGCCACACATTGACATCGTATACTTTGACTGTATAAGGGAGAGAAGGTGAATTCAGAGTGGAATTCCAGTATATATTCAGACGAGTGGAGAAAAAGTATCTGCTCAATAAAGAACAATACCATGCTGTGCTTTCGGGTATAAAGGAATACATGATCCCTGACAAGTACGGTGAAAGCACCATCTGCAACATATATTTTGACACCGAAGACAGCCGACTGATTCAGATTTCTATTGATAAACCCGTATACAAAGAAAAACTCAGGCTCAGAAGTTACGGACTTCCACAGTCCCCTGATGATACAGTGTTCCTTGAAATCAAGAAAAAATTTAAGGGTACGGTTTACAAAAGACGGATTTCACTCCCCTACTATTGTGCACAGGAATTCCTGAAAACAGGAAACCTGCCGGAAAACCTGCAAGGAAATATTCCTCGTGAAATTCAGTATATGCTTCAGTATTGGGATATAAAACCTAAAGTTTTCCTTGCTTATGAGAGAAGGGCTTATTATTGCCTGCAGAATCCTCATCTGCGGATAACATTTGATAAGAATATCAGAAGCAGGTATGATGATGTATCCTTTGAGCATGGAGACCACGGAGAACCGCTTCTGCCCGAAAACACATATATTATGGAAATAAAAATTCCCAACGCGGCTCCCCTGTGGCTTGCCCGTCTTTTATCAGAAAACAACATATTCAGCCGTGGTTTTTCAAAGTACGGCACTGTGTATACAAATCAACTTGCAAAAGGAGAAAATAATAATGTTTAACAGTATTCTGGAAGGCACAGGTGTAGGCACACTGGGAAGTGTGACAATACTCAGCGTTGCCTTGTGTGCAGGTGTCTCACTTATTCTGGGCATTATTGCCGCTCTTGTTTATATGTATAAAAGCTCCTGCACAAAAAACTTTGCAATTACAATCGCACTTCTGCCCATAATAGTACAGTCACTTATTATGCTTGTAAGTGAAAATATGGGTGCAGCAGGCATTGCTGCTCTGGGTGTGTTCAGCCTTGTCAGATACAGAAGTCAGCCGGGTAATTCCCGTGAGATTCTTGCAATTATGCTTTCTATGGGAATCGGTGTTGCAAACGGTCTGGGTTATGTGACCTTTGCAGTGGCACTGACCGCCGTTGTATGCCTTATGTGGTTTATTCTCTTCACAGTGAACTTCGGTGAAAAGCGAATGGAAAAGAGCCTCAGGGTTTCTATCCCCGAAAATCTTGAATACAATGGTTTTCTTGATGATATCTTTGAAAGTTACACCACAACCCACAAACTGAATTCTGTCTGCACAAAAAATATGGGAAGCCTGTATGAGCTTACATACACCGTCATCATAAAAGATGAAAACAAAGAAAAGGCTTTCCTTGATGAAATCCGCACCCGAAACGGCAACCTGCCCGTAAGCCTTGGCAGATTCAACTTAAACGCTGGCGAATTATAATAACCGAAGGGGATTTTTATGAAAAAAACAACCTCTGTATTTTCAGTCCTGTTGTGTATTCTTCTGTTAATTACCGTACTTGCCGGCTGTAAAGAATCCACAGGCAATCAGCCCTCATCAGAAAACAAACACAACACAGAAGCCACTGAGGTTTCTGTGCCTTCTGAGGACCTTGAATCTCAGATTGATTACCGGAACGCGATAACTATAGACCTTGACAAAGGCGATACCACTTATGAAGGTGTCAGTGTAAATGGCTCGGCTTACACCATAAAAAAAGGCGGAACCTACATTCTGAGGGGTACACTTGCTGAGGGTCAGGTCATAGTGAATGCCGACAAACAGAATGTATGGATTGTACTGGATAACGCCCATATCACCTGCAGTGACAATTCACCTTTATACATTGAAGATGCAAAGGATACCTGTCTGATTCTCAGAA
>JAZQHL010000001.1:0-30170 GCA_045540595.1 Ruminococcus sp. | reverse complement strand
TTCCCCAACTCCTTGGCTCACAGAACGACATGGCTACGATCCGACTTCCTTAAGCGCGGTGAACCCCGCGGCTACAGTCGCAGAGGTAACGGTTCAGGCAGAAAATAAAAACATAATATTTCACTCAAAGGAGGTACCCGTATGAAGATTACCTACGTTGCACGCAAAGTTACCCTGAGAGATAATTTCAAAGAAAGAGTTGAACGTAAACTCAAAAAATTTGAAAAGATTTTTTCAGATAATGCTGAAGCTACAGTTGTTGTAACCCTTGAGAAAAACCGCCAGACTGTGGAGGTTACAATCAAGGACAACTCTATGGTATATCGTGCCGAGTCCACTATGCCTGAGATGAACGATGCACTTGATAAAGTTGCAGATCTTCTCTCAAGACAGCTCAGAAAGCACAAAACCCGTCTTTCCAAGCGACTCAGAACGGGCTCCATTGAGGAACTTTTTGCAGACAGCGCAGTATCTGAAGAAGACATTCAGGAAGAAGAACTCACTGTTGTCCGCAAAAAACAAATCCCCCTTAAGCCTGTTTCTGTGGAGGAAGCAATCCTTCAGATGGAAATGACTAACCACAAGTTCTATATGTTCCTGAATGCTGACACAGGCAATGTAAATGTTGTCTATATCCGTGATGACGGTGCATATGGACTTCTTGAGCCCTCTGACGAAGGCTGATTTTCAACATAACACATACAAAGGGCGGGGCTTTGCTCCGCCTGTTTTTATTGAGGTAATAATGAACAAACTTACTTTTTGTGCTCCTTGCCTTTTTGGAATAGAGGGAGTAGTTGCAAACGAACTGCGTTTTATGGATATAGAAGGTGTCCGTGCCGAAACAGGCAGGGTGCTCTTTGAAGGTGGCTGGGAAGCTCTTATCCGTGCCAATCTCCGCTCACGTTGTGCAGAAAGAATCGGACTTCTTTTAGGTGAGTTCTACGCTACAAGTTTTGAGGAACTTTTCAACGGAGTTTACAATCTTCCCTTTGAAGAGTTCATTTATAAAGATGATTCCTTTCCCGTGAAGGGCAGTTGCCTTGATTCAAAACTTATGAGTGTTTCCGATTGTCAGAAGATAATCAAAAAAGCAGTTGCCAGAAGACTTGGCGAAAAGTACAGTGTACCATGGCTTTCAGAGTCGGGAGCGCTACATCAGATTCAATTTCTTATCCGCAAGGATAAAGTAAGTATCATTCTTGATACCTCAGGGGCACCTCTTCATAAACGCGGCTACCGCAAAGAAGCAAACGATGCTCCCATAAGTGAAACTTTAGCTGCCACAATGGCTGACCTCAGCCGTGTAAGACGTGACCACTTTGTCTGTGACCCTATGTGCGGAAGCGGTACCATAGTTATAGAATCTGCACTTAAAGCGCTGAACATTGCCCCCGGCATCAGACGTACATTTTCAGCAGAAAATTGGGATTGTATCCCCGAAAAACTCTGGAAACAGGAAAGAGACCTTGCACGTTCTCTTGAACGACCCGATGCAAACTTCTTTGCTGTTGGCAGTGATATTGATAAAAATGCTCTTGCCATTGCCCGTCACAATGCTGAGATGGCAGGTGTTGCCGACAGGATTGAATTTATAGAACGTGACCTGCGTGATTTTGTTCCTGAGCGGGAGAGGGGAACCCTCATCACAAATCCCCCTTATGGTGAACGTATGCTCTCTATAAAAGACGCTGAGGACCTTTACCGCACAATGGGCAAAGTGTTTGAGCGCAAACCCGGTTGGAGTTATGCTGTTATCACACCTGACGATGACTTTGAAAAATGCTTCGGGAGACGTGCCGATAAACGCAGAAAACTCTACAACGGTATGCTTCAGTGCCAACTTTATATGTACTATACCTGATTGTGATAATTTTCACTCTCAGGTTCATATATACTAAAGAGGTAATCTTTTAAATCTGTAGTGATGCGGAGGATTCAATATGACAAGGATTTTTGAAATTAAAAGAATAATTGCACTTGGTTTGGCTTTCCTGCTCACATTTTCTCTTTTTGCCTGTGCAACATCAGACGTGGAAGAAACAGTTCCAACCACAATCCCTGCAAAGTATGCTATTGGTGTTATCCAGAGTGATGACGATGCTTTGTCTCAGCATACCTATCAGGGCTTCACATCAGCCTTTACCGATAAAGGATATTACCAGACCGAGTTCCATTCTCTTTCTGTTATCAACTGTAACGGTGATAAGGATAAGTGCAAGGAAGCGGCAGAAAAATTTGTTTCAGATGGCGTAAATCTTATTTTTGCAATCGGCGAGCCTGCAGCAGTTGCTGCTGCAAAAGCCACAGATACTATCCCTGTTATCTTCACAGGTGTCAGTGACCCTATAGAAGCAGGTCTTCTCAAATCCTGTGAAACCCCGGACAAAAACGTAACAGGAGTATCAAACCTTACTCCTGTCTATAGACAGCTTGAGTTTCTTTCTCAGCTTCTGCCTGATGCAAAGAAAGTTTCTTCAATCTATATGACCACAGATGAAAATTCAATCCTCATCTCAACTCTTGCTCAGAGTGACGCAGAAACCCTGGGCCTTGATTATACTCCCTTCACTGCAAGCAGTAATGAACAGGTTGATACCTGCATCAAAAATGCTCTTGAGGATTGCGATGTGCTGTTTCTCATTGAAGATAAGATTACAAAGAAAAATGCAGATAAGATAATCAAAGCGGCAAATAAAAAGAAAATCCCCGTAATTTCCACCTCTGAGAGTTTCCTTTCATCCGGTTGTCTTGCCACAAGTGTTCCTGATTATACCGATATGGGTTACAATGCAGGTGAGCTTGCTCTTATACTACTCAAGAATCTTCGTGAAGTCCGTGATCTTTCCGTTGAATATCCCGAGGTTTGTATAAACAAAGTAAATGAAAAAGTGGCGGCAGATTTCGGTATAGACCTGACCGCTTTTGACAACATTGTTCTTTTTAAATAAAACCTGTTATAATTATTTTAATTTTCAAGTCACAGAAATTTAATATAAATTTAAATATCCTGTGTCAAAATACACTTGATTTTTTACAATTTTTGGTATAGTATATTATTAGCACTCAAAGAATAAGAGTGCTAATTTTTCGACAATGTGTTAGGAGGATATATATGACAATCAAACCTTTACTGGACAAAGTAGTTCTCAAAGCAGATGATGCAGTGGAGACTACAGCAAGCGGTATCGTACTTTCCAGTGCCGCACAGGAGAAGCCTCAGTTTTCAACCGTAATCGCAGTAGGCCCCGGCGGAAAGATTGACGGCGAGGAAGTTACAATGTACGTAAGCGTAGGGGATAAGGTTATAACCAACCAGTACGCAGGCACAAAAGTTAAGCTTGAAGGCGAGGAGTACACAATCGTCCGTCAGGCTGATATCCTTGCTCTTGTAGAGTAATATTACTTAGTATTTCAGGAGGTATATTAATATGGCAAAGCAGATTATTTACGGTGAGGAAGCCCGTAAAGCATTAAAAAGCGGTATCGACCAGCTTGCAGATACAGTAAAAATCACACTTGGTCCCAAGGGCAGAAACGTTGTTCTTGATAAAAAGTACGGTGCACCTCTCATCACAAACGACGGTGTTACAATCGCAAAGGAAATCGAACTTGACGATCCTTTCGAGAATATGGGCGCACAGCTTGTAAAAGAAGTTTCCATCAAGACCAACGATGCAGCAGGTGACGGTACAACAACTGCAACTCTTCTTGCTCAGGCACTTATCCGCGAGGGTATGAAGAACGTAACTGCAGGCGCAAACCCCATGATTCTCAAAAAGGGTATCGACAAGGCAGTTAAGGTTGCTGTTGAGGCTATCGTTTCCAACAGTGTTCAGGTTAAGGGCTCTGAGGATATTGCCCGTGTTGCAACCATTTCTTCCGCAAATGAGTCCATCGGTGAACTCATTGCAGATGCTATGGATAAGATTACTCAGGACGGCGTAATCACTATCGAGGAATCCAAAACAGGCGAAACCTACAGTGAAGTTGTAAAGGGTATGATGTTTGACCGCGGTTACATTGCACCTTATATGGTAACAGATTCCGACAAGATGGAAGCTGTTCTTGACGATGCTCTCATTCTTATCACAGATAAGAAAATTTCCAATACACAGGAGATTCTGCCTTTACTTGAGCAGATTGTTCAGTCAGGCAGAAAACTTCTCATCATTGCAGAAGACGTAGAGGGTGAGCCTCTCACAACTCTCGTTCTCAATAAACTCCGTGGTACATTCACTTGTGTAGCAGTCAAAGCTCCCGGCTTTGGTGACAGACGCAAGGAAATGCTTCAGGATATTGCTGTCCTCACAGGCGGTACAGTGTTCACATCCGACCTGGGTCTCGAGCTTAAAGATGCAACTCTTCAGCAGCTTGGTATGGCTCATCAGGTTAAAGTTCAGAAGGATAACACAATCATCGTTGGCGGTGCAGGCGATGCTTCTGCAGTACAGGGCAGAGTTGCTCAGATCCGTCAGCTCATCGAAACCACAAACAACGATTTCGACAGAGAGAAACTTCAGGAGCGTCTTGCAAAGCTTGCAGGCGGTGTTGCTGTTATCAAGGTAGGCGCTGCAACAGAAATCGAGCTCAAAGAGAAGAAACTCCGTGTTGAAGATGCTCTTGCTGCCACAAAGGCTGCAGTTGAAGAAGGCATCGTAGCAGGTGGCGGTATTGCAATGGTCAATGCTATTCCCGCAGTTGCAGCTCTTGTAGAGACCGCAACAGGTGACGAGCAGACCGGTATGCGTATCGTTCTCAAAGCACTTGAGGAGCCTGTGCGTCAGATTGCTGCAAACGCAGGACTTGAGGGCTCTGTTATCATCGATACCATTATGCGTGCAGAAAAGCCCGGTTACGGTTTCGATGCTCTCAACGAAGTATATACAGATATGATTCCTGCAGGTATCGTTGACCCCACAAAGGTAACAAGAAGTGCACTTCAGAATGCTGCTTCCGTTGCATCTATGGTACTTACTACAGAATCCCTCGTTGCAGATATCAAGGAGCCTGCTCCTGCAATGCCTGCTGCACCCGATATGGGCGGTATGTACTGATAACTTAATTTAATATAGCGTTTTTTTCACAGCACAGCTGATTTCGGTTGTGCTGTGTTTTTTTGTCTTAAATTGTATTGACTTTAAAAAAATTAGGTATATAATATGAGTTGCTGTCTAATAAATTAAAGTTTTGTCATATACCGGAGAATATTATGAAAAGATTATTTACACTTATTATACTTTTACTGCTTTGTGTAACCTTCATCACAGGCTGTGCAAGCGTACCTGCTGTAGATTACACAGAGCCTACTGCTGATGAAATTCCAACAACCACGGTTATCATTACCCAACCTGTAACAACTGTTGCTCCTACAACAGTTGCTCCCACAACAGAGCCCACACAAGGCACCACTGCAAAAGAGATTATCTACAATGCCATCACCTCAAACAAAGAGTCCTCAGACCTTTGGTATGACCCTGAAGAGCCTATTGAGCCTCCTGTGATAACTCCCGTTGTAAAACCTCAGAAGCCTGCAAATCCTGATGCTACAGGTGATGAAGCAGAGACTTCAACCACTCCACAGCGCCCCACACATACAACTGATGATAAAACCTACAAATACATAGCGTTTACCTTTGATGACGGTCCTCACTATGAGCTTACATATAAGTTTGTAGATAAACTCAGTCAGTATGGGGGAGTAGGTACCTTCTATGTTGTTGGAAACCGTATCCACGGCGAGCAGGCTGAAGCAATGAAATATGCCTATGATATGGGTAACGAAATCGGAATCCACGGATATACCCACGAGTATTACTACCACACCTGCTCAGAAAAAACATTCCGTTCGGAACTTTCAAAAACAGCAAAGCTTATTACCGATATCACAGGTGAAGCACCCCTTACAATGCGTCCCATCGGCGGAGGCATCACATCTTCCAGAGTTAAGTCATCAGGTTATGCTGTTATCAACTGGAATGTAGATTCAAACGACTGGCGTTACACAGACAGATATTCCTCTTATGTGAAAAAGCAGAACGTTAATGCAATTGTTAACAATGTGCTCAATTCTGCAGACGAGGGAGATATCATTCTTTTTCACGAAATATACTACAATTCCTACGATGCTTTCTGCAAGGTAATTGACAACCTCTATAAACGCGGATACAGATTCGTAACTGTATCTCAGTTATTGGGTCTTGACGATGGCGACAGGGGAAAGCTCTACTATAATGCTTACTGATATTTATCAGTTCTTTGTCACATTGTTTTATTGACATCTGCCTCCTTATTCTATATAATTAATTCATATTACAACCAATTTTTTCAGGCGGTGTTTTTATGAAAAGATTATTTGCTCTTATTCTTGTATGTATGCTTGTGTTTGCCCTTTGTGCATGCGAGCCTGAGGATACAACAACCACAACCCAGCCCTCTACCACAGGCACATATGAGATTGCGTGGACTGTTATTCCTGATGATGCTGTAGTAGGTGCATGGGAGCCCGAGGAGTCCGTTGACGGTGAGTATGTGCTCTTTACCGATGATGGTAAACTGCGTGTTGTAAGCGGTACTATCGTGTTTGATGCTTCCATCAACTACGGTGTTGACGGTTACGGCAACAAGTCAGCATACACAGAAGGCAGTTACCTCTACGGTCAGTGGACATACACAGTTGATGGTGACACGCTCACAATCAACTATGCAGAAGATGATATCCAGAAATTCAAAAGAATTGATTATACTCCCATCACTCTTCAGGCAAAGGAAGATTTTGTCAAAGATGACCGTCTTGTAGGTAAGTGGCTCAATAAGCAGTATCAGGATTCCTACGAATTCACAGAAGACGGTTTTGTTATCTTCCGCCAGAAGATCGAGGACGGAATTTATGTTTATGAAACAGAAATCAAGCACGCTTACACTGTAAGCGGTGACACGGTTACACTTTACTTCTATCAGGGCAACGATAATACAGAAACAAGCCAGTCTGCTGATTTCACAATCGAAGGCACAAAGATTATCATTGGTGAAGCAGACTATTACCTCAATGGTGAAGGCTCACCCGAAGCAACCACAGCTCCTGTTATAGGATAATTCATAACTTGCATAAACAGTGCATAAATATGCATATTAAAACATAACATGAACCTGTCTTTTTACAAGGCAGGTTCTTTTTGTTTCCATGAAATTCAAATGTGTGCTCTCAATAAGACTACTTGAAATGGCTGTTATCTACAATTTATATAGTAAATATTACCAAAAGTGACACATCCGTTTTGGTATATTACAGCAAACTAATGAAATTGTATGTAAATGCTCCCAAACACTTGCATAAATATTCTGGATATGGTAATATTTATGCATATTCGAAATACACCAATGCATTATGGAGGTCATAATAATGAATAAAAAAACAGAATTCAAAAAAATCGTACTTGCATATTCAGGCGGACTTGATACTTCTATCATCATTCCCTGGCTCAAAGAAAACTACGGCAACCCCGAAATCATTGCTGTTTCCGGTAATGTAGGTCAGGCTGACGAGCTTGAGGGCCTTGAGGAGAAGGCTATCAAAACAGGCGCTTCCAAGTGCTATGTTGAGAACCTTACAGAAGAGTTCCTTACAGACTATGTTTTCCCCTGTGTACAGGCTGGTGCACTTTATGAGAACTATATGCTGGGTACAGCTTTTGCTCGTCCCATCATTGCAAAGCGTATTGTTGAGATTGCTGAGGCAGAGGGTGCAGATGCTATCTGCCACGGTTGCACAGGTAAGGGTAATGACCAGGTTCGTTTTGAAATGGCTATCAAGGCATTTGCTCCCGATATGCCCATCATCGCTCCCTGGCGTGAGTGGGATATCAAATCCCGTGAAGAAGAAATTGACTATGCTGAGGCACACGATGTTCCTCTGAAGATTAACCGTGAGACCAACTACTCCAAGGATAAGAACATCTGGCATCTCTCTCACGAGGGTCTCGACCTTGAAGACCCCATGAACGAGCCCACCTACAACAAGGAAGGTTTCCTTGAGATGGGCGTTTCTCCCGAGATGGCTCCCGATAAGCCCACCTATGTAACAATTCACTTCGAGAAGGGTGTTCCCACAGCAGTTGACGGCAAAGAGATGACTGCTACAGAGCTTATCCTTACTCTTAACAAACTCGGCGGTGAGAACGGTGTAGGTCTTCTCGATATCGTTGAGAACCGTCTTGTTGGTATGAAGTGCCGTGGCGTATACGAAACTCCCGGCGGTGCAATCCTCTACAAGGCTCACAATGTTCTTGAGACAATCTGCCTTGATAAAGAGACTTCCCACTACAAGGCTCTGGTTGCTCAGAAGCTTGGTGAGATGGTTTACAACGCACAGTGGTTCACACCCCTCACAGAGGCAATCCTTGCATTTGTCAAGAAGACTCAGGAGACAGTTACAGGTGATGTTACCCTCAAACTCTACAAGGGCAATATGATCAATGCAGGCGTTAAGTCTCCCTTCTCTCTCTACGATCCCGAAATCGCAACCTTCGATGAGGACGATGTTTACGATCAGTCCGAGGCAACAGGTTTCATCAACCTCTACGGCCTCTCAACTACCGTTTATGCTCGTATGAAGAAAAAGAACGGTATTCAGTAATTAAAAAGAATAAATTTATCTGCTCAACTCCCTTAAAACAGGGGAGTTGAGCAATTGACTTTTACACAGGGGATTACACCCCGCAACATTTTACGAAAAGCAGGTAACATTATGGATAAGATGTGGGCAGGCAGATTTTCAAAACAGCTTGATAAACTGGCAGATGATTTCAATTCATCAATTCGTTTTGACTGCCGTATGTACAAACAGGATATCGAAGGCTCAATAGCACACGCTCTTATGTTGGCTTCCAAGGGCATCATTACAGCAGAGGATTCTTCAAAGATTATCGAGGGTCTCACCTCAATCCTTGAGGATATTGAAAGCGGTGCATTACAGTTTGACCCCAACGCCGAGGACATTCATATGTTCATCGAGTCTGAACTTACAAAGCGTATAGGGGATGCAGGCAAGCGTCTGCACACAGCCCGCAGCCGTAACGACCAGGTAGCACTTGATATCCGTATGTATCTCCGTGCAGAGAATGAAGAAATCCTTGAGATGCTCAGAAATTTAATTTCCGCACTCAGAGATAAAGCACAGGAAAACACCGATGCAATTATGCCCGGTTATACTCATCTTCAGCGTGCACAGCCTGTAACCTTTGCTCACCACATTATGGCTTATGCTATGATGTTTATCCGCGATTACGGCAGAATCAAAGACGCAGTAAAGCGTATGAATTCTTCTCCCATCGGCTCCTGTGCACTTGCAGGTACAACCTACAACACAGACCGCTATTTTGAGGCTCAGCGTCTTGGCTTTGATACCATCACTCTCAACAGCATCGATGGTGTTTCCGACCGTGACTTCTGCCTGGAACTTTTAAGCGCATATTCAGTTCTTATGATGCACTTAAGCCGTTTCTGCGAAGAAATCGTTATGTGGTCATCATGGGAATTCAAATTCATTGAACTTGACGACAGTTATTCCACAGGCTCTTCCATTATGCCTCAGAAGAAGAATCCCGATATGGCGGAGCTTATCCGCGGTAAGTGCGGCAGAGTCTATGGTGATCTGGTAGCACTTCTCACAACCCTCAAGGGTCTGCCTCTTGCATACAACAAAGATATGCAGGAAGACAAAGAAGCAATCTTCGATGCACTTGATACTGTCAAACTCTGTCTCTCAGTGTTTACACCCATGATTGCAACCACCACAGTGCTCAAGGATAATATGTACAGTGCTGCTCAGAAGGGCTTCATCAATGCAACCGACCTTGCAGACTACCTTGTAAAGAAGGGTATGCCTTTCCGTTCTGCCTATAAACTGGTAGGTGAAACAGTTGCTTACTGTATTGGCAACGGCACTGTTCTTGAGGACTTACCTCTGGAAAAATACAAGGAACTTTCCGACCTTTTCGAGGAAGACGTTTACAGCGACATTTCTCTTGAGGCTTGTGTAAACAAGAGAGTTTCCGATGGCGGTACAGGTCCCAGATCTGTACAGACACAGATAGATTATGTAACGGAGTTTTTGAATGACTAAGGTATTTATTGACGGTAAAGCAGGCACCACAGGCCTGAAAATTTACGACAGACTTACTCAGCGTGCAGACATTGAACTGCTCACTCTGCCTGAAGAACTCAGAAAAGACACTCAGGCTCGTAAAGAAATGCTCAACAAAGCAGACATCGCTTTCCTTTGTCTGCCCGATGCAGCCGCCATTGAGGCTGTTTCACTTATCGATAATCCCAACACAGTAGTTATCGATACCTCAACCGCACACCGCACAAATCCTGAGTGGGCATACGGCTTTGCAGAACTTTCAGAAGAGCATTTTGAAAAAATCAGAAATTCAAAGCGAATTGCTGTTCCCGGTTGTCACGCATCAGGCTTTATTTCACTTGTTTATCCTCTTGTGAAAGCAGGTGCTATCAAGGCAGACGAACTTCTGTCCTGCTTCTCCTTAACAGGCTACAGCGGTGGCGGAAAACAGATGATTGCAGACTACGAAGCCGAAGAAAGAAACTTTGAACTTTCCTCACCCCGTCAGTATGCCACCGCTCAGTCTCACAAGCATATTCCCGAGATGACAAAAGTCACAGGTATAGAGAATGCACCTGTGTTCTGTCCCATAGTTGCTGATTATTTCAGCGGTATGCAGGTGACTGTTCCTCTTCATAAAGCACAGCTTTGTGAAGGCTTTACAATCGACAGTATCAGAGAAATCTACAGAAATATGTACAAAGACTGCGTTGTTACATACGTTGACAAAATGGATGGAACAGGTTTCATTTCCTCCAATGCTTTCACAGGCTTTGATAATATGCAGGTCACTGTTGAAGGAAACGAAGACAGAATCCTTCTCATCTCAAGATACGATAACCTGGGCAAAGGTGCCTCAGGTGCAGCCGTTGAGTGTATGAACATAGCTCTCGGTATGGACAAGACAACTTCACTCTCAATTAAGGAAGTGTAAAATATGAAAATCATTTCAGGCGGAATATGTGCCGCAAAGGGCTTTACAGCCAACGGAATCCATTGTGGAATCCGCAAGAATAAATCAAAACGTGACCTTTCTCTTATTTACAGCGATACCCGTTGTGCTGCAGCCGCAGTATATACCACAAACCTTGTCAAAGGTGCTCCCATTGCTGTAACCAAGCAGAATATCTCTGATGGTTACGCTCAGGCAGTTATCTGTAATTCCGGTAACGCAAATACCTGCAACTATAACGGTGTTGAGATTGCACAGCAGATGTGTCAGCTCCTTTCAGAGCAGCTTCCTGTTTCTGCAGAAGATGTTGTGGTAGCCTCCACAGGTGTTATCGGTGAAGTTCTCGATATTACTCCCATCCGCGAGGGCATCCCTGAACTTGTCAAAGGTCTTGGTGATAACAGCGAGTTTGCAGCCGAAGGCATTATGACTACAGACACCGTCAAGAAGGAGATTGCAGTTTCCTTTGAAATAGGCGGCAAAGAGTGCCGTATCGGCGGTATTGCAAAGGGCTCAGGAATGATTCATCCCAATATGGCTACAATGCTTGTGTTCATCACAACCGACTGTGCCGTATCACCTGAGATGTTGCAGAAAGCCCTCTCCACAGATATTCAGGATACTTTCAATATGACCTCTGTTGATGGAGATACCTCCACAAACGATATGGTAACAATCCTTGCAAATGGCAAGGCAGGCAACGATATAATCGACACCGACTCTGATGAGTTCAAGGTGTTTGCAAAGGCTCTCAATACAGTCACAGTTTACCTCTGCCGCAACATCGCAGCAGACGGTGAAGGTGCAACAAAACTCGTTGAGTGCTCTGTTTCTGGTGCCTCCTCCAAGGAGCAGGCAAAGATTGCAGCAAAGTCAGTTATCTGCTCATCACTTGTAAAAGCCGCTATGTTCGGCTCAGATGCTAACTGGGGACGTGTTCTCTGTGCTCTGGGTTATGGCGTAAAGGACCTCAACCCCAATACAGTTTCTGTTTCCTTTAAGTCCGCAAAGGGTGAAATCCCTGTTTGCGTAGACGGTGCAGGTATTCCTTTCTCTGAGGAGATTGCAAAGGAAATCCTTCTTGAGAAAGAAATCGAGATTCTTGTTTCTCTGGGTGATGGTGAGTATTCTGCCTGTGCATGGGGCTGCGACCTTACATACGATTATGTACGTATCAACGGTGACTACCGTACCTGATAAATTTTATAGTTAAAGGATAATTCAGAATGTCTTTAGATATCACAAACGCACAGCGCGCGGAAGTGCTTGTTCAGGCACTTCCTTACATTCAGAAATATAACGGCAAGGTTGTTGTAGTAAAATACGGCGGCAATGCTATGGTCAGCGAAGAACTCAAGCAGGAGGTTATGCAGGACATCGTCCTGCTGTGGCTCATCGGTGTGAAGGTTGTACTTGTTCACGGTGGTGGCCCTGAGATAACCGAAACTCTCAAGCAGGTAGGCAAGGAGAGCGAATGGGTTGACGGACTTCGTGTTACAGACAAAGAAACAGTTGATATCGTTCAGATGGTGCTTGCAGGCAAAATCAACAAGAGTCTTGTAAACCTCATTGCCACAAAAGGCGGTAAGGCTATGGGCATCTCCGGTATTGACGGCGGTATGATCAAGGCTCAGATGAAGGATGAACGTCTTGGCTACGTTGGCAGAATCACCGAAGTAAATGTTCAGCCTATCCTTGATTTACTTGAGCATGGCTATATTCCCATTGTTTCCACAGTAGCCTGTGATGACGATGGTAATGTATACAACATCAACGCAGATTCTGCAGCAGCACAGATTGCAGGTGCACTGCAGGCAGAGCGTCTTATTACTATGACCGATATTGCAGGTATTCTCCGTGATAAAGACGACCCCACAACTCTCATTCCTGCTATTGATACAAAGTCTGCAGTTAGTCTTTTCCGTGACGGCACAATCTCAGGCGGTATGATTCCCAAGGTTGAGTGCTGTCTTGAGGCAATAGCCCGCGGCGTTAAAAGAGTTATCATTATGGACGGCAGAGTTCACCACTCACTTCTTATCGAAACTCTTACCGATGAAGGTGCAGGAACAATGGTAGCGGAGGATTTTTCCGATGAACATTAAAGATTTAGACAGCAGTTACATTGCTCACACCTACGGACGTTTCCCTGTGACACTTATCAAGGGAAAAGGCTCTGTAGCTCTTGCTGATGACGGCAATGAGTACATAGATATGGCAACAGGCATTGCAGTAAATACCTTTGGTTTCTGTGATGATATCTGGGTCAGTGCTGTTGCAGAGCAGCTTATGGAGCTTCAGCATACTTCAAACCTCTATTACACAGGTCCTTGTGCAAGACTTGCTCAGATTCTCTGTGAGCGTACAGGTATGAGCAAGGTTTTCTTCTCAAACTCAGGCGCCGAGGCTAACGAGTGTGCAATCAAGGTTGCCCGCAAATATGCAGCCGATAAATACGGCAAAGAACGCAATGTGATTTTAACTCTTAAAAACAGCTTCCACGGCAGAACAATCACAACTCTTTCTGCCACAGGTCAGGACGTTTTTCACAATGACTTCCTGCCTCTCACAGAAGGTTTTGATTACGTAGAAGCCAATAATATCAGTGACCTGGAAGAAAAGGTAAAGAGCGGTAACGTAGCCGCAATTATGTTTGAACTTGTGCAGGGTGAGGGAGGAGTAATGCCTCTCACACAGGAGTTTGTTGACAGAATATTTGAGCTTGGTGCTGAATATGATATTATCACAATCGCTGACGAAGTTCAGACAGGCAACGGCAGAACAGGTGCGCTCTATGCTTATATGAACTACGGTGTTCAACCCGATATCTTTTCAACAGCAAAAGGCTTGGGCGGCGGACTTCCTCTTGGTGCAACAGTAATGTCTCACAAGGTAGAGAATGTTCTCTCTCCCGGTGACCACGGCTCAACCTTCGGCGGTAATCCCGTCTGCTGTGCAGGTGCAATCAGCATTATAAACAGAATTGACGATGAACTTCTTTCTGAGGTCAAAGCAAAGTCAGAGTACATCATATCTGAACTTTCACAATGTGAAGGCGTCAGAGCAGTTGACGGTATGGGTCTTATGCTCGGTATCACCACAGTCCGTCCTGTTGATGAGATTGTAAAGGAATGTATGGAAAAGGGTCTGCTTGTTATCAAAGCAAAGCAGAAGTTAAGACTTCTTCCTGCACTCAATATTGAATGGGATACACTGAAAGAAGCAGTAGAAATTATCAAAACCGTTTGTAACGGGGAGGTATAACAATATGAACAAATTATATGCAGAATTCAAGGGCAGAAGTTTTCTGAAACTTCTGGATTTCACTCCCGAAGAGATTTCCAAACTCATCGACCTTGCCGAACTTCTGAAAACTCAGAAGAAAGCAGGTATTCCTCATAAAATCTGTGACGGAAAGCACATTGCTCTTGTTTTTGAGAAGACCAGCACACGTACCCGCTGTGCCTTTGAAGTTGCTGCTCACGACCTTGGTATGAGCACAACCTATCTTGATCCCGATGCTTCACAGATTGGCAAGAAAGAAAGCATTGCAGATACAGCCCGTGTACTTGGCAGAATGTATGATTGCATCGAGTACCGCGGTTTCGGTCAGGAGATAGTTGAGGAGCTTTCCGACAAAGCAGGTGTTCCTGTTTATAACGGCCTCACAAACGAGTTCCACCCTACACAGATTCTTGCAGATTTCCTTACTATCCGTGAGCATTTCGGCAGCCTTGAGGGTATCAACTTCGTTTATATGGGTGATGCCCGCTACAATATGGGCAATTCCCTTATGGTAGGCTGTGCAAAGATGGGTATGAACTTCACTGCTTGTGCACCCGAAAAGTATTTCCCCGACAGCGACCTTGTGGCACAGTGTCAGGAGATTGCAAAGGAAACAGGCGCAACTCTTACCTTTGAAACAGACCCCAAAAAGGCAGTTGCAAATGCACACGTTATCTATACCGATGTATGGGTTTCGATGGGTGAGCCTGCAGAAGTATGGGCAGAGAGAATCAATGACCTTCTTCCTTATCAGGTGAACAAAGCATTGATGGAGAATGCCCGTGAAGACGCAGTGTTTATGCACTGTCTGCCTGCGTTCCACGACCTTAACACAGGTGTCGGCAAGCAGGTGGGTGAGCAGTTTGGTCTCACAGCTCTGGAGGTAACAGACGAGGTGTTCGAGTCTGAGCAGTCCATTGTTTTTGACGAGGCTGAAAACCGTATGCACACAATCAAAGCAGTCATTGCCGCAACAGTAGGCAATTTCTGATAAACAGCAAACAAAAAAGTCGGTACATCAAGTACCGACTTTTATTTTTTCAGTATGTATCAGAATTCAGCTTTTACAGAGCGGTCAAACAGCTCCTGAATTGCTTCTTCAAAGGACTTTCCTTCAAACAGAATATCATAAAGACAGGAGACAATCGGCATCTCTACATTGTACTTATCAGCAAGCTTTTTCAGTGCCTTTGTGGTCATTACACCTTCGGCAAGTTTACCGTATTCAATGCCTTTTACAAAGTTCTCGCCATACATTCTGTTGTGGCTCCATTTAGAGAACAGAGTAGCCTCATAGTCACCCAGATGACAAAGACCGAATGCAGACATAGGGTTGCCGCCCATAGCCTCAATGAGTCTTGCAATCTCTCTTGCACCTCGTGCCATCAGAGCACCCTTCAGTGACTGGTAGTTCATACCGTCAAGCATACCTGCCACAATTCCGATAACGTTCTTGGCGGCAGCACCAATCTCACTTCCGATGAAATCATTACCGATATACATACGGATAAGTGAACTGGAAAGTTCACTCACAAGCATCTTTTTCACATCTTCGTTCTTACTGTCAATAACCATACAGTTGGGAATACCCTTAACAAAATCCTGAGGATGTCCGGGTCCAACCCATACAGCTACAGGGGTCTTTTCTTCATCTACAAAACTACCCACAACTTCACTGAGTCTGCAGCCTGTAGCTTCCTCAACACCCTTCATACAAAGAACTATAATCTTGCCGTCAAGGTTGTGCTTTGAAATATCTGCCATATATTCACGCAGATGCTGTGCAGAAATGGAAATAACAATAACCTCAGCACGCTCAATAGCGTAAGAAAGGTCACTGTTTACCTCAATGCTCTCAGGGAACTCAAGATAATCGTTTTTTCTTGTTTCTTTAAGTTCTATAAACTCAGGTGCGTTTTCAAGTCCGCAGGAAAGTACCTGATGCCCTGTCTTGTCCAGATACCATGCAATGCAGCTGCCCCATCTGCCGCAGCCCAGTACAGAAATCTTCATATATGTATTCTCCTAAAAGTGATTAATAAAAAGCCCCGCCTGACCGTAAGAGCATAATATAACCTGCTACTAAAAAAGCAGGTGGGTGCTCGCCCAACAGCTTTCGGCTCCCTTCGTCCCTTGCGGGGAGGTCTGCACGCCACTGTCGGAGCAGGGCTCCCGATTTAAAGGTTGTAGGGTTATTTTGCTCCCGTTCACGAATCAGGCAGGAAGTAGTTTATTAAGTGATGTAATTAATTTGTGCTATCAGAAGTAAATTATTCGTCTTCGCCGAATTTGTCAGCAAATCTCTCTTCAAAGATAACACTCAGTTTATCAATCAGGTCGTCATCATCTACCTCTGCAAGCTCCCAGCCGTCATCGCTGTCAGTAGCTTCCATAATGTAGTATTCCCCTGAATCGGTAACCATATCAGCAGGGTTATCAAAAACAGGGTAGAGGGCATAGTATTCTTTGTTTTCAAACTCAACTGTGTCAAGAATCTCAAAGTTATGTTCTGTGCCCTCATCGTCAACGAGAGTTATAAGATCGGGTGAATAATCGTTGCTCATATATATTCTCCTCAGATATAGTTTTAATTTTGTCTTATATAATTTTACTCATATACGCCTCTCAAGTCAAGGTCTGTAAAGAATTAAAAACCTTAAAGACAGGTATTATTTTACAATAAGAGTATGTAGTATTAAGGGGAAATATGTAATCATCTTATATTTTTCATAAATAGTTGAAAAAATCCCATTTTAATAGTATAATATACACTGTATAACTGAAATTATGTAACGGAGGATTCCTTATGAGGATGATACCCTTTTCTGAACTGCCCGAATCCATGCGTACCGAGGCAGTCAGACCATATTACGATATTCTTGTATCAAAAAGAAAAAGCCTGTTTTTCAAAAGAGTGGTTGATGTTGTTGCATCGCTTCTCCTTATTGTGCTTTTACTCGTTCCTATGCTTGTTATAGCAATCGCCATAAAAGTTTCTTCCAAAGGCCCTGTTATCTACAAGCAGGTCCGTGTTACAACATACGGCAAACAGTTCAGAATCTGGAAGTTCCGTACCATGACCATAGGTGCTGACAAGCAAGGTGAACTTACCTGCTCAGAAGATGACCGTGTAACAAAAATCGGCAGGTTTTTACGCAAGTTCCGTCTTGATGAACTTCCTCAGGTTTTCCACGTGCTTTCAGGCAAAATGAGCATCGTCGGCACCCGTCCCGAAGTTCCCAGATATGTTGAAAAGTACACCCCCGAGATGATGGCAACTCTTTTGATGCCTGCAGGTGTAACTTCTCTTGCAAGCATTATGTTCAAGGACGAGGCTGAACTTTTAGAAAAATCTTCTGATGTAGACAAAGAATATATCGATGTTATCCTGCCTCAGAAAATGGAATATAACCTGAAGTACATTTCTCGTTTCGGCTTCAGACGAGACATCTATCTGATTTTTAAAACTGTAATCGAAGTGCTTAAGTAAAACACAGTCATCTGTGATATTTAATGTGAGGTTATTTTATGAATAAACTCAGGCTTCTGTTTCTTGACACCTCGCTTTTCCGCCTTATATTTATGCTGAGTATGTTTTTCAGTATGGTTATGTATGTGGAAAAAGCAGCCTATGTACTTACATATATTCTGTTTATCTGGGGTGTTGGACTCAGCGTTTATGCGGTTGTAAAAAGAAAAGCTTACGCCACCCTTCATCTGGGATTATGGCTTCTTGCCTTTATGGCGTCTTTTACAATAACCGTATTGGTAAACATCAATCCCAACCTGCAGGCGGTGGCGTATAATTTCCTTATGCTTGTGCACGCAGGTGTGTGCTTCTTTGTTTTCTACGGAATGCACACAGAGCGGGGGGTTCCTTTCAGATGGGAACTTTACCTTATGGTCAGAATAATCGTTTATCTCTCCACCGTATTTACATTTATCGGACTTTTTATGATGCTTTTCACACAGGGAAAGTTCGATAATTATATGTACTATCATGGCGTTTTCAAAGGCTTTTACACAAACCCCAACTATCAGGGTTATGTGTCCGCCCTTTCTGTTATTTTCTGCCATATGCTCACAAAGCCCAACTTCATAGCCCATTCGGGACAAAAACGTGTCAGCAGAATCTGGCTTCTCAGTTGTGTACTTCTCAACTGTCTTGCCTTGCTCCTGTGTGACAGCACAGGCAGTCTTCTTCTCCTTGTGGTCTATGCTGCAGTAATTGTTCTTATGAAGGTCTTTTCCATGATACAGGACCTTACCCCGAGAAAAGTCATCGGCCGTGTAATCACACTTGTGATAGTAGGTGTGGTTTTCCTGACAGGTATGCTTTTCGTCCGTGTTGCCTGCAGAGTAGGTGTTGCCGTTTTCTTCAGTGATACTGTACTATCTTCAGAACAGGTAAAGGATCTGGTTTCAGATGCTTTGTTTATTCCCGGAAAGGATACAGGAGTTTCAAGCCGATGGTTTCTGTGGGAAGCAGGCTTTAAGCTTTTCAAGCAAAACCCTGTTTTCGGTATCGGCAAAGGTAACCTTCACGATGGTATAATAGCCGTTACAGGCAGAGAAAATCTCAACTCTCAGTTTGACGGTTTTGTTCAGATTGCCTTTACCGATTTGCACAACGGTTATCTCACTGTGCTTGTCACTGCAGGTGTAATCGGTGCGGTTTTATTCTTTGCTTTCCTTGTGCGCTATATTATGATGATTCTGCCGGCCTGGTTTGTTCACCGCAGAATTATGGTATACAGCGTATATCCCTGTCTCATTGCATTCATCATAGCTTATATGGTCTATGCCTTAATCGAAAAAACCCTTCTTTTCGATGTAACCTATCTTGTAATGAGCTTCTGGTTACTTCTGGGTTATACTTCCTGCTATGCAATCAATCAGGGCTATAATATCCGCGGTAACTACTATATCTTCAATATGAAGATTCATAAAAAACTCATATAATCTGATTTTCTTCCTGATTTCCGATACATAATATTCTCAGAGCGGATAACCGCCTGAAGGATATTAATTGAAGGTGATTGTATGAAATTATTTCTGAAACGTGATAACTCAGCAGAGAATACCCGTTATATTGTCTGCGACCATACAGGTGCCAACAAGTTCACAGTAACAGGTAAACGCACAGCATCTACAGATAAAATGATTCTTTCTTCAATGGACGCTGTACCTCTTGTTACCATTCGAAGTGCACCTTTTCATGTTTTCTACGCTTTCAGCATCAAGGATTCAAATGACAGGTTTTCTATCACAGCCACAAAGGGCAGAAACTTCATTGAGTACCGTTTTCATGGTATAAGTTGGACTCTGTGCCGCAGTGATGATTTACGCTCCTTTGAAATCTTCGATGCAGACGGCAAACTTATTATGTCACAGTGTGCAGACAGGTATCTTTCCACAGGTGCCTACGAACTCGAAATCTACTCAGAACAAAGAGAGTATTTCTGTATTGCGGCTGCAATCTGTGCCAATGCAGTAAATCTTACCGATTCCCATGAGCGGGTTACGGTTTAATCAATAACTTATTTTATTTCAGATAAGGAGAATATTTATGGATAAACTTCTCAGACTTCTTTCCGAAAACTCAGCCTATACAACTCAGGAACTTTCTATGCTTCTTGGTGAATCCGAGGATTCAGTGAAGGCACGTATTGCAGAATACGAAAAGCAGGGTATCATCAAAGGTTACCGTGCTGTTATCAACTGGGAGAAAGTTGCCGATTCAGGCGTTACAGCATATATCGAACTCAAGGTAACACCCACAAAGGACAAAGGCTTTGATGATATTGCAGAGCGTGTTATGGCTTTTGAGGAGGTTTCTTCCGTGTCTCTTATGGCAGGTACCTATGACTTAGGTCTTACAGTCAAGGGTGACACAATCCAGGACGTTTCCTCCTTTGTTTCACGCAAACTTTCTACTCTGGAAGGTGTGCTCAGCACAGCAACACACTTCTTCCTTAAAAGATACAAATACGACGGAACTGTTCTCACAGATTCTACAGTTGACGAAAGGTGTATGCAGTTCTGATGGATTACAGCAAGTACTTAAATAAGACAATTCAGGACGTAAAGCCCTCGGGTATCAGGCGTTTCTTTGATATCGTCAATGAAATGGACGATGTTATCTCTCTTTCAATCGGAGAGCCCGATTTCCGCACACCCTGGCACGTCCGTAAAGCAGGTATAGATTCCCTTGAAAACGGAAAAACCTGGTATACTCCCAATCGCGGATTCAAAAAACTCTGTCAGGAAATCAGCAGTTTTGTTGACAGAAAATATAATCTGGACTATAACCCCGACTCAGAGATTCTGGTTACTGTAGGAGGCAGCGAGGCTCTTGACGTGGCAATCCGTTGCCTTGTAAATCCCGGGGAAGAGGTGCTTGTTCATCAGCCTTCCTTTGTGTGCTATGATCCCTTAACCAGAATGTGCGGTGCAACTGCAGTTGTAATCAATACAAAAGCAGAGAACAATTTCCGTCTCACTCCCGAGGAACTTGAATCTGCTATAACTGACAAAACAAAGCTTCTCATTCTTTCATACCCCAATAACCCCACAGGCGCTATTATGGAGAAAGAAGACCTTGAAGCCCTCAGTGAAGTTATCATCAGACACGACCTGATGGTTATTTCTGACGAAATATACAGTGAGCTTACATACAAAGGTAAGCACGTCTCAATTGCTACTATCCCCGGTATGCGTGAGCGTACTGTGGTTATCAACGGCTTTTCCAAGGCATTTGCTATGACAGGCTGGCGTCTCGGCTACGCAATGGGTCCAAAAGAAATCATAGCAATGATGACCAAGCTTCACCAGTATTGCATTATGTCTGCTCCCACTGTTGCACAGTATGCTGCTATCGAAGCCCTCAGAAACGGTGACAAGGATATTGAGCATATGCGTGGCGAATACGATATGCGCCGTCGCCTTGTGGTAGGCAGCTTCAATCAGATGGGACTCACTTGTTTTGAGCCTGGTGGTGCTTTCTATTGCTTCCCTTGCATCAAGTCAACAGGGCTCACCTCCGAGGAGTTCTGCACACGCCTTCTTCATTCAAAGCGTGTGGCTATTGTTCCCGGTGATGCTTTCGGTGATTGCGGAGAAGGCTTTGTCCGTGTATCCTATTCATATTCAATCAATCATCTGACCGAGGCTCTCGGCAGAATCAAGGAATTTTTAGAGGAACTTTAATATGCAAATTACAGCAAAAGCCCCTGCAAAAATCAATATTACTCTGGATATCTTATCCCGCAGACCTGACGGTTATCACGACGTGGATATGATTATGCAGGCTGTTTCTCTTTACGATGAGGTTACTGTCACTGCAGACCCTGCTTCAACTGAAGCAGGTGAAATCACCATAACCTGCAACAAAGCAGGTGTGCCTCTTGACAGCAGTAACATTGTCTATAAATGTGCAAAAGCCTTCTTTGAGTATACAGGCAGAACTCACGGAGATATGACAATACATATCGAAAAAACCATTCCTTTCGGTGCAGGTCTTGCAGGTGGCAGTGCTGACGGTGCTGCAGTTATCGTCATTCTCAACCGTATGTACGATACAAAACTCAAAGAGGACGAGCTTTGTAAAATAGGAGAGAGGGTAGGAGCGGATATTCCTTTCTGTATTCTTGGCGGTACAAAACGTGCAACCCAGACAGGCACCACCCTCAGCAAACTACCGAAACTTCCCTCTTGCTATGTCCTTATCTGCAAGCCCGAGGTGTCTATCTCCACAGCCAAAGCTTATGCTCTTGCAGACAGCCGTACAGGTGCAAAGTTTTCCTATACCGACCTTGCGGTCAAAGCCCTCTATAGCGGAAGCATCCGCAATGTTTCCGATTTTCTCCATAACGATTTCGAGGAAGTCCTTTCCCTTGATGTTATCAATTCTATCAAGTCCGTTATGCTAAAATGCAAAGCCTGCGGCAGTGCTATGAGCGGCTCAGGCTCTGCTGTTTTCGGACTTTTCCTTACAGAGAAAAAGGCACAGAAGTGCGCAGAAACTCTCCGTGAATCCTATGAGGATGTTTTCCTTTGCGAGCCTTGCCGCACAGGTGTTGTAATCACTGATATTCTATATGATGAATAAATAAAAAAAACCTGCCAATAATCAGCATAACAATAACTGGTTAGGCGGGTTTTTTCTAATGAAAATGTTATTCAGGTCCCTGTGCGTCAGCGTAATTATCTCAATTCTTTTCACTTTTATTCCCTTTGAAGGTGAATGCAGAGAAATCTCAGACAAAGTTTTCCGAATCCATATTCTTGCAAATTCGGATAGCGAAACAGACCAAAACCTCAAACTTAAAGTCCGTGATGCTGTGCTTTCAAAAAGTCAGGAGCTTTTCAAAAATGCTCATACCAAAGAAGAAGCAAAGCAGATTGCAAGGGCTAATATTACCGAACTTGTAAATACAGCACAGGCTGTTGTGTACGAAGAAGGTTATTCATATCCTGTCACTGCATCAGTAAAGCCTCTTCTCTTTGACACAAGATACTATGATGCAGTCACAATGCCCGGGGGAGTCTACGATGCCCTGCAAATCCGAATAGGTAAAGCAGAGGGCAAAAATTGGTGGTGTGTAATGTATCCGTCACTCTGTATTCCTTCTGCCACAGATATGAACACTCTGGAAGAAGAATTAAGCGATTCTCAGTATTCCATTGTTTCCTCCAAAGGTAAATTTGAAATCAGATTCAGAATATTAGAGGTGTTCAATAAAATTATAGACGGTTTTTCAGCACACTGAACTGTTTATGGGACACCTTATGAACTATAATGTTATCAGTAAAATACTACGATAGGGGTAGTGTATAATGCTCAGATTAGTATATGGCCGCAGCAAAAGCGGCAAAACCGAATATGTCCGCAATCTTCTGAGTGCCCAGGCTCTGCAAGGAGATACCAAACTTCTGATGATTGTACCCGACCAGCAGTCCTTTGACACAGAAAAAGCCTTTCTTGAACTTTTAGGCCCTGAGAAGGTAATGAATGTTAAAGTCCTGGGCTTTTCACGTCTTTGTGACTATGTCTTCGAGTATGCAGGCTACAACACAGGAGTCCTTGCTGATGATGCCACCAAAACTCTTTTGATGAGCATTGCTCTGGAAGATACAAAGGACGCAATGAAGCTTTACTCTGACAAGGCAGACTCTTCTCAGCTCCTTTCAATGATGCTTTCAATCCGTCAGGAGTTTGTCCGCAACAAGGTAACTCCCGAGCTTATCAGCAAGGCTACCGCAGATAATCAGGTGCTTTGTGATAAACTCCACGATGTTTCTCTTGCCTTATCAGCATACGATGCTCTTCTCACAAACTCTTTCGAAGACCCTGACGGTGAACTTTCCATAGCTTGCGATTTGCTGAAAACCCACCCTGCTTTTGCAGATTTCACCGTTTGTGTGGATTCATATCTGAGTTTTACTCAGCTTGAACTTGATGTCCTTGAACAGCTTATGCTTCAGTGTAAGGATATTTTTGTCACTCTTTCAGATGATGGGGAAGTATCAGATGATAGCATATTCTCTGTTTCACAGGATACAGCCCGCAGGCTCAGAGCCTGTGCAAAGAGTAACAATGTTCAGGTGGGAGCACCTGTTACCTGTGATTACAAAGGCTACTTTGCAAGTCCCGAAATCTTACATATAGAAGAAAACATCTTCCGCAATAATGTTCAGTATTCTTCAGATATATCAGATGCTCTATGTCTTTACAGTGCAACCGACAGGTACGAAGAATCCGACTTTGTTGCCCGCAATATCCGCCGTCTTGTTATGAACGAAGGCTACCGTTATAGCGATATTGCAGTTGTGTGCAGAAGCACATCTCCTTATAACGGAATCCTTGATATTGCAATGAATTCCTACGATATTCCTTTCTTTATGGATTCTCCTGCGCACGTGCTGTCAAAGCCTCTGATGAAGCTCATCTCTTCCTGCTTTGAGTGTGTCACATCTTCTTTCCATAAAGATGCGGTGCTTTCTGTCATCAAGTCAGGTCTTATCAATGTTGATGATGTTGATGGTGCAATGTTTGAAAACTACCTCTTCACCTGGAATCTTTCAGGCAAAAGACTCTTCGATGAATTCACAGCTAACCCGAGAGGCTTTGCAGACAGAGTCACCACCGAAGACTTAATGGAGCTTTCCCGTGTTGAACAGGTCAGAAGATTTGTAGTGGAGCCTCTCCTTAAGTTCCGTGAAAACATCAAGGGTGCAACAGCATCAGTGATTTCAAAGGAACTTTATTCTCTGATGATCTCTCTGGGTGCTGACAAAAGAGTGCAGACTCTCTGCGACAGCTTGGAAAATTCAGGACAGTATCAGCTTTCAGAGGAACAGCTTCGTCTGTGGCAGATTTTCATTGAAGCCCTGGACAGAACTGTTCAGGTTATCGGCAACAGAGTGGTTTCTCCCTCCCGTTATTCTGAACTTCTGAAACTTCAGTTTTCTTCTGTTACCCTTGCATTTATTCCCAGAGCGGTTGACCAGGTTACAGTAGGTGACATTGAGCGTCTCCGTCTGCAGGATAAAAAGGTTATCTTTGTAATCGGTGCAGTTGACGGTGAATTCCCTCTGACTCTTGGAAACAGCGGAATATTCACAGGCGATGAGCGTGAAGTCCTCACTCAGGCAGGGCTTCTTCCTGATAAATCTCTTGAATCCCAGTCCTCAAGAGAAAAATACCTCTGCTATTATGCTCTCACAGCAGCCTCAGAAAAAGTCTTTGTCAGTTTCCCTGCAACCAACCTTACAGGCAGTGCAAACATTCCCTCAATTATCATCACAGAGCTTGAATCTTTGTTTACTGATGCAGAGTTATATCCTTCCGCTTCAGTAGATACTGTGGACAGATTATGGGCAGCAAAGCCCTCTTTCGGTATCTTTGCAGGCAGAATCCGCGGCAATGACGAACTCACAGCAGGGCTGAGAGCTTACTATACCCATAAAGAAAACTACAGTGCACCTGTGGAGTCCCTGACCCGTGCACTTACAAGAGAGCCTTTTGTTATCAGAAATTCCGAAAACGCTCAGCGTCTTTTTGGTAAAGATCTGCGACTTTCTGCATCTCAGGTTGAAAAATTCCACCTGTGCAGATTTATGTATTTCTGTACCTACGGTCTCAATCTTCGCGAACGAAGAACAGCCCAGATTGATACTATGGAGTACGGCTCCTTTGTGCACTACATTCTTGAGTGTTTTATCAAAAAGTACACCAAAGAACAACTTGTTGCTCTGTCAGATGATGAAATAATGTCTGATATCAGTAGGGTTATGAAAGAATATGCTGATCTGCATTTTGGCGGCACAGAAGATAAAACCGACAGATTCCTATATCTTTTCAACCGTGTCTCCAATTCAGCTTTTCATCTTATCCGCCATATTATAAGCGAATTTGCTCAGAGCGGATTTTCACCTGCCGCCTTCGAACTTGATATCGGCAAAGATGTGCCTGCTTATAAACTGACTCTGCCCACAGGTCAGACTGTTACCATCTGCGGCAAGGTTGACAGAGCAGATATTATGCATAAAGACGGCAGAGCTTATATCCGCATTGTTGACTACAAAACAGGCACAAAAATCTTTGACCTTTCAGATATTATGTATGGTCTCAACCTTCAGATGCTTATCTATCTTTCTGTAATATCAAACCGGGGTGAAGAGTATTTCGGCGGTGAGATTGTACCTGCAGGTGTGCTCTATATGCCTGCTGTTGTTCCCGTCATAGATGCTGCCTTTGATTCCAATGAGTCTGCAGTATTGAAGGAAAGAATGAAAAAACTCCGTATGAATGGTCTTATTCTCAGTGATATGGACGTTCTTGAGGCTATGGATAAAGACATAGCAGGAATCTATATTCCCGTTTCTTCAAAGGGAGACTCCGTCAAGGGCACAGACAATCTTGCAAGCCTTGAGGAATTCGGTGCAATTTTCTCAAGGATTGATGCACTCATAGGCGAAATGGCAACAGAACTTTCCTCAGGTAAGGTTGACGCAACCCCTGCGGCTGTTTGCTATGATGCCTGCGAGTATTGTCCCTACTCATCAGTATGCGGACATCGTGAGGGCGACCCTGTCAGAAATATATTCAAGCTTGACAGAAAAGAAATTCTCAGAGAACTTAATCTTGAAAACAAAGGGGAGGAGGACTGAATATGAGCAGACAATGGACAGATAATCAGCGACTTGCAATCAAGGCCCGCTTAGGCTCACTGCTTGTCAGTGCTGCTGCAGGCTCGGGCAAAACCGCTGTGCTTGTAGAGCGTGTTATTCAGATGGTAACAGATAGTGAAACCCCCGTTCCCATAGACCGACTCCTGATTGTTACATACACAAGAGCTGCCGCCGCAGAACTCAAAGAGAGAATCCAGAAAACACTTCTGGAGCTTATCTCAAAAAATCCTCAGAATCCCTGGTACCGCAGACAGCTTGTGCACCTTCCCTTGGCACATATATCCACAGTAGACAGTTTCTGCGGTGACCTTGTCCGCGAGTTTTTTCAGAAACTCAGCATTTCCGGTGACTACAGAATTGCCGACAGCGGAGAACTTTCTCTTCTCAAGCAGGAAGCAATGCAGGAAACACTTGATAAGTTCTATTCTCAGCAGGATATGAACTTCGTGAAACTGGTTGAGGCTTTTGCTTCAGCCCGAGATGATTCACGTCTTCAGAGCAACATCCTCAGACTCTACGAATTCCTCCGTTCACATCCCTTTGGAGATAAATGGCTTTCAGAAAAACTTGCATATTACGGTGACTGCACAGACGTTTCCGAAAGTGTCTGGGGCAGAATAGTTCTGGATTATACCGCATCAGCCGTTGACTATGCAATCGAGCTTACAGAAAACTCCCTGAATCTTCTTACAAAGGAGCCCGAACTTTATGCAAAGGCATCTTCTCTTTTTACCGATGACCTGGGTTTTTTCACAAAGCTTCGCAATATTCTTAAAACCTCCGATTGGAATACAGTAGTTTCCTTTGTCCATACTTTCACCACAGGCAGACTCAACGCAAGAGGTTTTACTGATCATCCCATAAAACTTCGTGTATCTGCTAACCGTGATATTGTAAAATCTACAGTCAAGACTATCCAGCGTCTTTTTATCCAGACTCAGGAGGATATTCTTGCGGATATCATAGCCCAGTATCCTATTGTTGATAAAATGTTTGAGTGTGTCCGTACCTTCGACGAAATCTACACAAACATCAAACTTCAGAAGAATGTGGCAGATTTCTCCGATATCGAGCACTATGCCCTTGAACTCCTTGTAAACCTTGATTCACAGGGTAATGTCACCACAACCGACATTGCTGATATAATCTCAGACCGCTTTGATGCAGTGATGGTTGACGAGTATCAGGACGCAAACGAGGTGCAGGACCTTATCTTCAATTCAGTAAGCCACAACGGAAAGAATTTATTTGTGGTAGGTGATGTGAAGCAGAGTATCTACGGCTTCCGTCAGGCAATGCCCGAGATTTTCCTTTCCCGCAAGAATTCTCTCAACCTCTACAACGAAGCAGAAGATAACTATCCTGCCAAGGTTATCCTTGAGCGAAACTTCCGTTCAAGAAGCGAAGTTACAGATTTTATCAACTTCACATTCAGAGCCCTGATGTCTGAACAGACAGGTGACCTTGAGTATAACGAAGAAGAAATGCTTGTTCCTCAGGCACCCTACAATCCTGCCACCACTCCTTGCAACGAGCTTCACCTTCTTGACCTTGATGAAATAGGGGATATTGATGCAGCCGTTGCCGAGGCACGTCACATTGCAGATATCGTTCTCAGAATGAGCAAGGATACCTACATCAAAGATAAAGACACAGAACGCCTTGTGGAATTCCGTGATGTAGCAGTGCTTATGAGAAATATGAGCCGCTATGCAGATATATATGTAAACGAACTCAGACGTTGCGGTGTTCCTGCATATTGTGAAACCTCCACAGGTTTCCTTACTCTTCACGAGATAAAGGTTGCAGTGAACTTCCTGCGAGTAGTGGATAACCCCATTCAGGATATTCCTCTGCTTTCTGTGATGATGTCTCCTGTGTATGGCTTCACAGCAGACGATATGGCCCGGATACGCTGTGATAACCGCAAAACCTCATTGTATCTTGCAGTGAAAAAATACGCAGAAGAAGGCAACGCAAAAGCACAGCACTTCCTTGAGGATATCAGTATGCTCCGTGACCTTTCACTGACACTTCCTGCAGATTTGTTCATAGGTGCACTTTATGAGCACACAGGTATTCTTGCTTCCTCATCAGTAACAGGAGGAGAACTTGCCGTCAATAACCTGAGACTCCTTATGGAGTATGCACAGAACTTTGAAAAAGGCTCCTCAAAGGGCATCTCAGCCTTTGTAGGTTTTATTGATAAACTTGAGCGAAACGGCACAGACCTGCCTGCTGCAACCGTCAGCAACCCTGAAGGTGTCAGCGCTGTGCGTATTATGACAATCCACGGCAGTAAGGGTCTTGAATTCCCCGTGTGTATTGTTGCAAACACTGCCCGTCAGTTTTCATCAGATGCAAAAGAAAACGTTCTTCTTCATTCAAAACTTGGTTTTGCCTCAAAGCGTCGTGACGATAGGCTTATGTGCAGTTATAACACCCTGCCCAGAGAAGCCGTCTCCCTTGAGATAAAACGAAGTGAAAAATCAGAAGAACTCCGTGTTCTCTATGTTGCAATGACAAGAGCAAAAGAACGCCTTATTATGCTTGCAACAAAAAAGAAACTTCCCTCATATATTGAAAAACTTTCATCAGGTATCGTTTCTTCCGACAAGGTGCCTCCCTTTGTTGTCAGGGATTGCACCTACCTGAGTGACTGGCTTGTTATGTGTGCCCTTATGCACCCCAACGGCGATGAACTCAGAGCATACGCTGGTCTTGCCGAGCCCGATACCTTCTCCTGCGAAGACACAGGCAACTTCACAGTTAAGATTGTGGATTCGCTGAACTTTGACTTCAAAGGTGCAGATACTGTAGTAGAAACCTCTGCTGAGTTCGAGTCAGTTCCCGAAAGTGTAGGAAAACTCATAAAGGACCGTTTTGATTATGTCTATCCTTACACTTCACTTACAACCCTTCCTCAGAAGGTCACAGCCTCAGAACTTGCCCATAAAGATTCTCAAAGACGCTTTGACCGCATACTTGCAACCCCTGCATTTTTGTCAGATTCACCCCTTACTCCTGCACAGAAGGGTACAGCAATGCATACCTTCCTTCAGTATTGCGATTTTGAAAATGCAAGAGCAGATGTAAAAGCCGAGGCTGACCGCCTGTGCAAAGAAGGCAGACTCACTCAGCTTCAGGCAGAATCTCTGGATTTACCCCGTCTTGAAAAGTTTGTAAACAGTGATGTTATCACTATGGCACTTGGCGGTACTCAGTGTTTCCGCGAGTACCGTTTTACCGTCAATATCCCTGCAGGTATGGTTGATGATTCTATCCCTCAGGAACTTTCTTCAACCCCTGTTATTCTTCAGGGCTCCGTAGACCTTGCAATTGAAACAGAAGATGGTATAATAGTAGTGGACTATAAGACAGACAGAGTCAAAACTGCTGATGACCTTGTGGGTATGTATGCAAAACAGCTTACACTCTATAAAACTGCCATTGAGCAGATCATAGGTAAAAAAGTCAGTAGATGTCTTATTTACTCCATATATTTATCCGAATCCAAGGAGGTTCTGTAATGAAAAAGTTCAATGCTCTTTTATCCCTTCTGCTGGTAATTGCGATGATGTTTTCTGCTGTTTTTGCTGTATCAGCAATCACACC